>NZ_JBHUAF010000003.1:0-87366 GCF_042789895.1 Kitasatospora sp. NPDC056783 | reverse complement strand
GGGTGTCGTTGCCGGTGCACTGCCAGACGCCGAGGACGGCGCCGGGGGTGGCGGTGCTGGTCAGGCAGCCGCCGTCGTGGCCGACGATCTCGTACTTGCCGCCGCCGACCTGGCGCAGGGTCCACTTCTGGTTGTCGGTGCCGGCGTAGCCCCACAGCTGGGCGAAGTAGCTGGTGTTGTCGACGATCCGGGAGCGGTCGTTGTTGGAGTCCAGTGCCTTCGCGCCGTTCAGGACCGGGCTGATCCGGTAGCGGCCGTCGCTCAGGCGCTCCAGGTTCCAGCGCTGGGCGAGGTCGTCGTTCTTGTGGCCCCAGGAGATGACGTGGGTGCCGTCGCCGGTCTGCGAGCCGGCGACATCGGCGCCGTACCCGGCGTTGGCGTTCACGATGGTGACGTTGCCGGTGGGCAGTTGTACCGGGGTGCCGTTCGAGGTCAGGTACGGGCTGTTGGCGACGTTCCAGTGGGTGGCGAGGTAACTGCCCGGCGCGGGGTTCGGGTTGAAGTACATGTCGTGCGTGCAGTCGAGCAGCTTGGCGCCGTTGTGGCAGTCCGGGCCGACGTCGATCATCCGGCCGGGCGGGTTGGGGATGTACTGGTCGTCGTAGCACATCAGGTCGCCGTAGACGTAGCAGTGGCCGGCGGGGGTCGAGTACTTGGCGGAGGGGCGGACCGCGCCGAGCGAGTGGGTGAGCTCGTGCACGTCCACGTCGCGGTTGTCCCAGCAGCCCTTGATGCCGACCAGGACGTTGCCGGTGCCGGTGGCCGCGTTGTCCTGGCCGGGGCGGTCGTCGACGGCGCTCCAGGTGATGCCGCAGATGGTGTTCTCGACCCAGCTCAGGTACTTGCGGTTGCCGTTGTTGTAGCCCCGCTTGTCCATTTCGGCGCGCACCGTGTCCGGGCCGCCGTTGACGGCGGCCTGCGGCAGCACGACGGTGTCGATGGTCGGCTCGCAGGTGGACGGGTTCTGGACGAACCGGACCTCGCGGTGGCCGCCGAAGGGGTCGGAGGAGGAGGCGAAGCGGAAGTTGAGGTTGGTGATGCGGGCGCGGAACTCCGGCAGCAGCTGGTTGAAGCGGTCGGGGTCGGCATCGCCGCGCACGTAAAGGAGTTGGAGGCGCTTGCCGCTGACGCCGTCGCCCTCGCAGGCGACGGCGGGGGCGGCGGCGGAGACGGCGGGGGACTCCTGGCCGGACGCGGCGGCGGGCAGGTGGTCCTCCGCGATCGCCTGTTCGACCGGGCGGGCGGCGACGGTGGCGACGGGGCCGCCTCCGTCGGCGACTGCGGGAGCCTGGAGCGCGGCGGCCATCAGGCCGGCCGTCAGCGCCGCTCCGGTGAGTGCGCGGATCAGGCGGGACCGTGATCGGACTGTTGCCATGTCAATTCCCTTCACTGGCACGGGGAACGGATGCGAACTGTCGGGCTCCGGGGAAGGCGCCGCCGCCACGGAAGGCGAGCACGCCCGAGGTGGTTCGTGCTCGTCGTCCGTGGTGGGACCTATGGATTTCACGGTTCGTCCGTGTGCCGCAAGACTTGACAAGTCACGGTCTGTTGAGAATCTGTCGCGCTGTGTCGCAATCTCGACGGTCCGCCGGCGGGGGGTGACGCCGCTGGTGGGGAGGCCTTCAGCCGGTCGGCCGCCGGAGCAGCGCCGCCAGCCCGTCCGCCAGCCCGCCGCGCCAACAGGCGTAGTCGTGACCGCCGTTGAACTCGCGGTAGGCGAACTCGTAGCCGCGGGCCGTCAGGACGTCGCGCAGGTGGCGGTTCTGGCTGAGAAGCATCCACTCCTGGAGGCCGACCTCGATCCAGAAGCGGACCGGCAGCCGTGCCTCGGCGGCGAGGCGACGGGTCAGCCACTCGCTGCCGGCGTCGAACTCGGTCTCGTCGGGCCACCAGAAGGAGCCGGACTGGCAGAGCGCGTTTCCGAAGCGCTCCGGTCGGCGGTAGGCCGCGTAGGCGGCGGTCAGGCCGCCGGCGCTCTGGCCCGCGATCACGGTGTCGGCGGGGTCGGTGCTCGCGCCGAACTCCGCTGCGGCCCAGGGGAGGAGCTGGTCGGCGAGGAGGTCGACGAAGGCGGGGTTGCAGCTCAGGTCGGCCGGGCGCCGAGGCCCGAGGGTGTGCACGAGCAGGGTGACGGTGGGCGGGATCGCGCCGTCCGCCGCCAGGTTGTCGAGGGTGTCGCCGACGGACAGCACCTCGCCCCACATCTCGCCGTCCAGCAGCAGCGCCACCGGGTAGGGGCCGTCGCCCGCCCGGTGCCCGGCCGGGAGGTGGACGTCCACCCGTCGCCCGGCGACCTGGTGGGCGAGCGTGCGTCCGCGCGGCACGTCCTCCCGCCGTCGGACGTGGGGCTGCGCGGGGGCGGCGGGCAGGCTGAGCACCGAGGAGGGGTGGCGGCCGTCGCGGGTGGGCAGCCGGGGTTCGGTGTCGTGCGGGTCGGGGCGGGCCTGGTCGAGGACGCGCAGCCAGTCGCGACGGCCGGTGCCGGGGGTCTCGCCGCGGAACGGGTGCAGCTGGTAGGAGGCACGGTGGTCGGCGCGCAGCCGGTAGGTGATCGACCACGTCTCACCGTCGGCCTGACGTGTCATCAAATGTTGTGTCAGGTCTCCGGAGTGGCGGTCCTTGTCGGTGACGGTGTGCAGCAGCGCCAGCACGCCGTCGCAGTCCCCGCCACGGTGGGTGAAGGTGACCAGGCGGTACGCCGGGTCGGACGGGTCGGGTGCGATCAGGGGGGAGTGGGTCTCCATGGGTGATGTCTCCAAGAGGCTTAGGCGGGGCTGCCCTTGCGGCCGAGCAGCACCCAGAGCAGGAAGGGGCCGCCGAGGACGGTGGTGACGATGCCGACGGGGATCTCCACCCCGCCGATCACCACCCGGCCCAGGGTGTCCGCGAGTACGACGAGCAGGGCGCCGGTCAGCGCCGAGCCGAGTACCGGCACCCGGGCGGGGCCGGCGAGGCGCCCGGCGGCCACCGGTGCGGCGAGCGCCACGAAGCCGACCGGCCCGCAGACGCCGACCGCCAGTCCGGCGAGCGCGACCGCCAGCAGCAGGCAGCCGAGCCGCACCCGGGCCGGGTCGACGCCCAGGGCGGAGGCGACGCTGTCGTCGAAGCGCAGCACCGCCAGCCGCCGGGCCGCCACCAGGGCGAGCGGCACCAGCACCGTCAGTCCGATCAGTGCGGGCGTGGCGACGGCGAGGTCCCGCCCGTTGAGGCTGCCGTTGGTCCAGATGTACAGCGAACCGGCCGAGTTGAGCGACCGCCGGGCCATCGCGACCTGGATGACCGCGGAGGCGAGCGCCGACATGGCGAGCCCGACGACCAACACCCGGTAGCCGCGCGCGCCGAGCCCGCCGGCCGCCAGGGCGACCACCAGGACGGCGACGAGTGCGCCGAGCGGCCCGGCCCACCAGGCGCCGAAGGTGCCCGCGGTGCTCGCCGAGATCAGCACGGCGGCCGTGGCCCCGTCGTTGACGCCGAGGAGTTCGGGTGTGGCCAGGCGGTTGCGGGCGAGGGTCTGGGTGAGACAGCCGGCCAGGCCGAGGGCGGCCCCGGCGGCGAGACCGGCGACGATCCGGCCGAGCCGGAACTTCTGTACCAGCAGCACGTCCAGGCGGTCCCCGTAGCCGAACACGGCCTGGAAGGTGCGGGTGAGGTCGAGTTCGCTCTGTCCGGCGTGCGCCGAGACCACCACGGCGGCCAGCAGCGCGGCGGCGAGGCCGAGGGAGGCGAGCAGGGCCCGGCGCGGCAGCAGCAGCGACCAGGCGCCGTGGCGCAGCGCCAAGTCCGGCTTGGGCGGGGAGGGTTCGGCGCGCCGCGCGGGCGGGGTGGACTCCGCGGGGTCGGCCATGGCGAGGGCGGTGGAGTGCCGGGAGCGGACGATCGCGATCAGCGCCGGGGCTCCGATCAGGGCGACGATCACCGAGACGGGCGCCTCGAAGGGGCGGGCCACCACCCGGGCGAGCACGTCCGCGCCGGTCAGCACGGCGGCGCCGAAGAGTGCCGCTAGCAGGGTGAGCCGGCCGATCCGGGGGCCGGCGAGGGTGCGGGCGAGGAAGCCGGAGAGCAGTCCGAGGAAGGCGACCGGTCCGGCCAGCGCGACGGCGGAGGCGGTCAGCAGGGTGACCGCGAAGGCGACGGCGGCCCGGGTGGCGCCGGGGCGGTGGCCGAGGCCGCGGGCAAGGTCGTCGCCGAGCGCGAGCGCGGTCAGCGGCCGGGTGGTGAGGGCGGCGAGCAGGAACCCGGTGCCGAGCACCGGGGCGAGCTGGCGCAGCGTGGTCCAGCCCTCCACCCCGGCCAGCGAGCCGAGCACCCACACCCGGTACCGCTCGTACGCCTCGGGGGAGTTGACGATCAGCACGTCGGTGAGCCCGCGGAAGATCGCGGCGACGGCGGAGCCGGCGAGCACCAGGCGCATCGGCGAGCCGCCGCCGCGGCTGCTCGCGACCAGCAGCACCGCGGTGCTGGCGAGTACCGCGCCGCCGAAGGCGAAGGCGAGGTAGCCGAAGGAGGTCTGCACGCCGAGCACGGCGATGCCGAGCACGACGCCCAGCGAGGCGCCGGCGTTGACGCCGAGCAGTCCGGTCTCGGCCAGCGGGTTGCGGGTGACGGACTGGAGTTGCGCCCCGGCGACGCCGAGCGCGGCGCCGACCAGCAGGGCGGTGACGGTGCGCGGCAGCCGCAGGTCGCCGACGACCAGGGCGAGCCGTCCGTCGGCGCGGGCGCCGTCGCGGTTCAGCAGGTAGTCCAGCACCCGCCCGGGGCCGACCTCGCCGGCGCCGACCGACAGCGAGAGCGCGGCCAGGGCGAGCAGGAGCACCACCGCCGCGACGGCGAACGGCCAGGTGGGGCGGGCGCCCTGGGCGCGGCCCCCGGGTGGTCGGGGCTCCGGCGCGGCGGCGGGAGGCGCGTCGGGGACGCCGGCTTGCGACAATGTCATAAGGTAAGGCTAACCTAATGGCCGAGCCGTCCCGGGAGGCACCTCCACCGTGCCGAGCTGCCCGGACGCCGCTCAACTCCCGTACCACCTTTGCCCGGAGGCACCCATGCCGTTCGCCCGTCGCCCGCTCAGCCCCGTCCGCCGCCGCGTGGCCCAGGCGCTGGCCGTCACCGGGGCGGCCGCGCTCCTGCTCACCGGCTGCGGTTCCTCCGACTCCTCGTCCTCGGCCTCCGCCACGGGCTCCGCCGCGGCCGCCACCCCGGGCGACGGCGGCAAGCGGACCGTCAAGGACGCCACCGGCAAGGCCGTCGACGTGCCCGCCGAGCCCAAGCGGATCGTCACCCTCACCCAGGAGGACCTGGACGCCGTGCTCGCCCTCGGCGTCAAGCCGGTCGGCATCACCAACGGCCAGGGGCTGGCCGAGCCGCCCGCCTACCTCAAGGACAAGGTGCAGGGCGTCCCGGTGGTCGGGAACCTGCTCCAGCCCGTGATGGACAAGGTGATCGCCGCCAAGCCCGACCTGATCCTGGCCGGCGACATGCAGGACGAGCAGGTGCTCAAGCAGCTGCGCGAGATCACCCCCGCCACGCTGGTCACCATGGCGCCCACCGACGACTGGAAGCTCGCCTTCCGGGGCATCGGCAACGCCGTCAACAAGCTCGACCAGGCCAACAAGGTGATCGGCGACTACGAGGCCAAGGCCGCCAAGGCGGGCGGCGAGCTGACCGGGAACAAGGGCGCCGCCGTCTCCATCGTGCGCTGGAACCCCACCGGCCCGAGCTGGATGGAGAAGAAGCAGTTCGCCAGTGGTGTCGCCCTGGACATGGGCCTGACCCGCCCGGCCGCGCAGGACAAGGACGGCAACGCGCACAGCCCCGCGCTCAGCCTGGAGAAGCTGAACGAGATCGACGGCGACTGGCTGTTCCTGTCCACCCTCACCGACGACGGCAGGTCCGCGCTCAAGGACGTCCAGTCCAAGCCCGCCTACCAGGAGCTGAAGGCGGTCAAGAACAACCACGCCGTCACCGTGGACGGCTCGGTCTGGTCCACCCGCGGGGGCCCGCTCGCCGCCGACGTCGTCATCGGTGACTTCTCCAAGGCACTCGGCGGCAACTGAGCGCGCGTCGGCCGAGGGGGCACCGCGATGGAACTGACGATCCAGGGGCTCAGCGCCGGGTACGGTCCGGGGCGCCCGGTGCTGGGCGGCGTCGACCTCACCGTCCCCGCCGGGCGGGTGGTGGCGGTGGTCGGCCCGAACGGCTGCGGGAAGTCCACCCTGCTGCGGGCGGTGGCCCGGCTGCACCGGCCGGACGGCGGGCGGGTCCTGGTCGGCGGGGAGGACGTGTGGCGGCTGCGCCCGCGCCAGGCCGCCCACCGGATCGCGCTGCTGCCGCAGAGCCCACAGGCCCCGGAGGCGGTGACCGTCGCCGGGCTGGTCCGCTACGGCCGCCACCCGCACCAGGGGCTGTTCCGCCAGTGGTCGGAGCGGGACGAGCGGCTCACCGCCGAGGCCCTGCGCGCCACCGGCGTCGAGGAGCTGGCCGGCCGCCGCCTCGACCGGCTCTCCGGCGGCCAGCGGCAGCGCTGCTGGCTCGCCATGGTGCTCGCCCAGGACACCCCGGTGGTGCTGCTCGACGAGCCGACCAGCGCGCTCGACCTCGGGCACGCGGTGGAGGTGCTGGAGCTGGTCCGCCGGGTCGCGGCGGGTGGACGGACGGTGGTCATGGTGCTGCACGACCTCGCCGCGGCGGCCCGCTACGCGGACCTGCTGGTCGCGCTGCGGGACGGCGCGGTGGTGGCCTGCGGGCCGCCGCGCGAGGTGGTGGACGCGCCGCTGGTGCGGGCGCTGTACGACATCGACAGTCACGTGCTGGCGGCGCCGGGCGACGGCGCGCCGGTGATCGTGCCCAGGGCGCCGCTGGACTGACGGGAGCCCCGGTCCCGAGGGGGTGGCACGGGGCCCGGGCCGGGCGGGGTCCGGGTGTCGTGAGGGCGGGGTGGTCGCTTCCGGGCGGCCGCCCCGCCCCGCCGTCGTCTTAGACCACTCGTTCGAGCGGTTTGAAACTCGCATGTCAGGCCCCAAGTCACCCCGGTCCTCGCGTTGTCAGTACCCCTCGCTACGTTCCTCGCATCGCTGGTCAGCAGGCGATCGACAGGTGTTCCCGGTGGGAGGAGTACGGCCGTGGCATGGGTGGAGACGGGCGCGGGAGGGTACCGCGTCACGCTCGACGGGGAGGGCAGGGTGGCGTGCCGCAACGCGGCGGGCCGCGACCTCAGGTCCCTGCCGTCGAAGCTCGGTGACGACCCGGTGGTCGTCCAGCTCAAGCAGCTCGCCGAGTGGCTGGCCGCGCACGAGCGGCGTTGCCAGGAGGACGTCGAGCGCTGGATGGTCCGCTCACTGCCGGTGCCCGCCGCCGTGCTCACCGCCGTCTGGCCGGACGAGGCCTGGCAGGGCGTCCTGAAGGACCTCGTGGTCACCGCCACCGACGGCTCCGTGGCCGGATTCCTGCGCGGCGCCGACGCCGAGCGCGGCCTCGGCCTGGTCGACCTCGACGGCGACACGGTGCGGCTGACCGACGGCGAGATCCTGATACCGCACCCCGTGCTGCTCCAGGACCTCGACGAGCTGCGCGAGTTCGCCGTCGAACTGGGCGTCTCCCAGCGAGTCCAGCAGCTCTACCGCGAGGTCTGGCACCGACCCGCCGAGCCGTCCGCCGGCACCGAGGTCACCACCTACGCCGGCGGCCGCTACCGGGAGCTGCGCGAGCTGGTCGGGCGCTGCGCCCGGCTCGGCTGCCGCGTCCGCGGCGGCTCCGCCGTCCAGCCGGTCACCGAGGGCGGCCGCACCGTCGAGGCCCGGGTCTGGGTCGGCGACTACTACGAGTACGACGCCTGCGAGACGGGCGCGCTGAGCTGGGCCGGCCCGGACGGCCGGGCCCTGCCGCTCACCGAGGTCGGGCCGGTCGCCTGGTCCGAGGGCATGCGGATGGCCGCCGCCCTGCACGCCGGCCGCACGATCCAGGGGGAGGAAGGCGCATGACCGCCACCGTGAACTCGACCACCGCGACGCCCGCTGCGACGCCCACCGCGACGCCCGCCGCGACGCACTCCGTGACGCCCGAGGAACTGCTCGACGCCGGGGCCGTGCTCCCGTCCGGCACCCTGCCCGGCGCCGGCCGCCCCGACAGCGCCGCCGACGTGCTCACCGCCCGCACCTACGCCCACCCCGCACTCGACGGCCGCCGGATCGTCCGGCTGGTCCCCGGCGCGCTCGGCCAGGCCGAGGACCTCGCCCTCGACTTCCTCGGCCTGGCACCGCGGGAGGCACCCGCCGAGGTCGGCCAGGTCCGCCAGGAAGCGCTCGGCTTCCCCGCCTGGGCGCTGGTCCACGACCCGGCCAACGGCCACCACGCGCTCGCCCTGGTCAAGGAGATGGAACGGCTGGCCCGCCAGGCCACCTCCAAGCCCGGCGCCGCCAAGGACGGCTTCGAGGAACTCGCCCTGCGCCTCGGCCGGACCGTCCCGCACTTCCTGCCCACCTTCTGCGAGGAGGTCGGCCGGATCTTCCTCGGCCACGGCAACCAGACCTACGCCGCCGCCTGGTTCGGCAAGGCCCGCGAAGCCGAGCGCACCCACGGCCTGGCGGTCGACGAGGAGCGGCAGCGCGCCGTCTTCCTGGAGTTCGCCCTGGCCGGCGCGCTCACCGTCAAGTCCCTGCGCCAGTACGTCAAGGAGCTGGGCCGGCGGCTCGACCCGCTGACGGCCTGGCAGCGTTTCCGCCAGCTCTGCACCGAGCGCTCCGCGGCCGGCATGGCCCCGTACGCCGGGGTCGCCGAGGACGCCCGCGCGCTGATCAAGGCCGCCGGGCTGGACCGCGACGAGCACGAACGCGCGCTGCTCGCCGAACTGCTGGACTCCCCGGCGGCCAACCGGGCACCCGGCACCTTCTGGAAGTCCTGGCACGGCGCGCTGGTCGAGCTCGGCCGCGGCGACGCCGCGATCCGCGCCCGGCTCCTGGAACTGCTGCCCGACCCGGCCTCCGCCGACCCGGTCCCGCACGACACCGCCTGGCTGGCGGTCCTCGCCGAGACCGGCGCCGACGAACTGCTCACCGGCCCCCGCCCCGAGGGCGCCGAGCCCGCCGCCGCCTGGCTCCAGCGCTGGTGCAACCACCTCGGCCGCGGCTGGCGCACCCGGCCCAGCTGCCCCGCCACCCTCGCCCTGGCCGGCCGGATGACGGACCGGCTGCGCGCCGACGCCGTCGCGGTCGACCTGTTCACCGGCATCCGGGGCAGCCTCGCCCGACTCGACCTGCTCGACCTGCTGCTGGCCGCCGGCGTGCCGGTCGCCGACCCGCCGGCCGGCCTCGACTGGGACCTGCGCGACTGGGTCGAACAGTGCGGCCCCGACAGCACCGCCCTGGCCGCCGTCGCCGCCGACCCGCGCTTCCGGCCGGTGCTGCGCCGCGCCACCCCGGCCGCCTGGGAGACGGCCGTCAAGCGCCAGGCGCCCGCCCTGCCGCTGCTGCGCGAGCTGTTCGCGGAGTGGGCCGAGGCCCGCGCCGAGGAACTGTCCGCCGCCCGCGGCCTGGTCGGCGCCGCCGACCTGGTCGGCTCGCTGGCCCAGTACCGCACCGCCATCCGGACGGTCGCCCCGGCCGCCGCCGAACGGATCGCCGCCCTCGACGTCACCACGCTGCTCACCGGCGCCCTCACCGCGGGCATCCTGGACGAACTCGGCTGGCCCGCCCTGGAGGAGGCGCTCGGCAAGCTCGCCGACCCGCCCGCCGCCGACGCCCCGCGGCACCCCGTCCCCAGCCTGGGCGGGGCCGGCCTGACCGACCTGATCATCGAGGACGCCTGGCCGCACCTGATCCTCGCCCGCCGCGACCGGGCCGTCGTGGTCGGCCCGGAAGGCATCGTGCTGGAGCACGCCCTGCGGGTGCCCGGCCAGCCGCACCAGCGCAACCGGACCAGGCTGCGGCTGGTCGACGGCGAACTGCTGGTCGTCTGGTCCCAGGACAGCAAGCAGCGCGCGTACTGGTCCAGCCGGCCGGACGAGCAGTTCGAGCTGGAGGGCCAGACCGTCGCCGGCTACTACTACGGCGACCGGGAGCCCGAGGCACCGTCCCTCCAACTGCCCGGCGGCGGCCGCACCACCGGCGAGCGCCCGCTGCACGCGGGCGACACCCGGATGCCCCAGGAGCACCGCGTCCTGGGCGACGGCACCGGCTACTGGACGCTGCGCCACGCCCCCGACGGCAGCCCCGTCCTGCGCGAACTCGACCCGGCCACCGGCACCCTGGGCCGCACCGCCGAACCGCCGGTGATCGCCGCCACCGCCCAGGCCGGCCGGCTGGTCCAGGGCAGCACCTGGCTGCTGCCGCTCCAGCCCGGCCTGGAACACACCCCGCTCGGCACCGACGGCACCGTCGTCGGCAGCTGGGTCCGGATCGAGCCCGGCAAGGCCGTCACCACGTTCACGGCCGACGGACGGCGCATCGTCCTGCCGCTCACCACACCCGCGGCGAACACCCACCCGGTGGGCCGGCTCGCCCTGCCCGGCACGGCCGGCCCGGTGGTCGGCCACACCCCCCGCGGCCACTTCTCGCTCAACCTGCCCGACCTCACCGGCCACGCCGACCGCACCGTCGACCTGCGCCCCTGCCACGCCGGCGAACTCTCCGCCGCCGGCACCCCGCTCGTCCCGCCGTACCCGCACTGGCACGCCCTGCGCCCGCGCGACGAGGCGGGCTCGAAGGTGCTGCGCGCCGTCACCGCCGAGCAGGCCGCCCGGCTGATCGACGCCGCCTGGCCGGTCGACCCCGATCCGGGCCCGGAGGCGGAACAGCGCTGGCTGACCGTCCAGGGCGTGCGCCGCCCGATCGCCCGGCAGCAGGCGGCCCTGCGCTCGCTGCCCGTCGAGGCGGTCGGCGCCGTGCTGCCCGGCATCGAGCACCCGAGGCTGCTGGCCGGCGTCGCCGGGCTCGCCCGCGCCGCCGCGAACCTGCTGGACCGGGTCGCCCGGTTCCTCCCGCAGCCCGAGGCCGAGCACCCCGACAAGGCGAAGTCCGCCGAGTGGCAGCCCGACCACGGCAGCGACGAGGACCTGCGCGAGGCCGTCCGCGCCGTGCTGCCCGGCACCGGGGGCTTCGGCAACACCTGGGACTCGGACGGGCGCTGGCGGGTGCTCAACAACCTGCGCGCCGTCAGCGCCGTACTGGCCGCCCCGCCCGCCGCGGACGGCGAGGGCTGGACGACGCCCGCCACCGTCACCCTGCGCGGCGGCGACGCCGACCACGGCTGGCTGCACCTGCTCGGCCGGCTCCACGCGCTGGCGTACGCGGCGGCCTCGCCGTTCACCCGCCCGTCCCACCGCTCCTCGCTGGTCCTGCTGCTCGGCGAACTGACCAAGGGCCCGCTGGCCGACCGCGGCGCCACCCTGCGCGAGATCGTCCTCGCCGAACCGTCACCGCAGGCCGCCGCGAGCACCCGGCCGGCCGACCACCGCAAGGGCGAGGTGCTGCGACACGGCGGGCGCACCGTCGTCATCCTCGGCCACCAGCGGCAGTACACCGACGGCACGGTGCACTGGCTCGCCGTCGACCACGACCCGAGCGGGGAGTTCGGGCCCGTCGCGCACTTCACCACCATCAGTGAGCGCGGCACCGAGGAACTGCTCACCGCGGCCTGGGTCGCCAAGTTCTGGCGGGTCGCCGCCCTGCACGGCAGCGTCCCGTGGGCCCACGCCCGGGCCGAGACCTTCAGCCGGCTCACCGGCATCGGCACCGCCCGCTCCGCCCTGCTGCTCAGCCCGCCGGCCAGGCTGCTGCACTGGAACGGCGACCCGATGCCCGCCGAGTACGGGCTCAAGTCCGGCGAGTACAAGGCCGCCCAGGCGTGGCTGCGCGGACACGACCACGACGGCCTCGCCGCCGTCTGGGGCGCCCTGCTGCCCGCCGACCCGAAGACCCTGTGGACCGAGGGGCCCGACCTCGCAGCCGGGGCCGAGGAGTGGATCCGGCGCTTCGGACGGCTCGTCACCCTCCCCGACGAGGCGCTGGCCACCGTCCACGGCGTGTCCGTCGACACCATCGAGGCCGTGCTCAACGCCGCCCGCACCCCGTGGCTGACCGGCCGCACCGGCTTCCGGATCACCAAGGACGAGGACTCCGACCCCCGGCTGACCCCCGAGGACCCGTCCGCCGTCCCCGAGAGCGGCGCGCTCGGCTCCACCATCGACGCGCTGCGCTGGCTCGCCTACCACCTGCCCGCCGACAGCCCGCTGCGCCCACTGCTGCCCACCGCCGCCACCGCGCTGCGCGGTCGGCTGGCCGACCCGGAGCTGCTGCTCGACCTCGACCTGCTCCGCACCGTCAAGGGTGCGGCGCTGGCCCCCCTCCTGCGCGGCCACTTCGGCCTGCCCGCCGAGGGCGGCGCCGGCCCGGACGGCCTGGTCCACTGCGGCCCGGCGCTCGTCCTGACGCCGTACCACGAGGCCTACGAGCGGGCCTGGCTGCGCCCGGCCGCCCTCACCGGCCCGGACGACCCGCTGCTCGAACTGCTCGAAGGGCTCTCCGGCAGCTACTGGTTCTCCCGGGAACGGCGCGCCATCGAGTCGGTGCTGCGCGGCGAGCCGGAGCGGCTGGCCGCCTCCGCCGCAGCGGTGTCGGCCGCCGGCGAGGGCCCGGCCTGGCTGCAGAACCCGCGGCTGTCCGTCCCCGAGCTGGTCACCGAGGTGGCCCGCACCCACGGCCTCGGCGAGGACGCGGCCGTGCTCTACCTCCAACTGCTCGCCCTGCCCGACCCGACCGACCGCAACGCCGCCCGCTGGACGGGCTGGAAGCCCGCCCGGCTGAAGAAGGCCCGCGCCGAACTCGCCGCCACCTCCCTGGTGCTGGAGGCCAAGCGCGCCCGCGCCGGGCGAGGCCTCTTCCTGCCCGGGGGCTGGCAGGAGGCCAAGGCACCCGCCCTGCCGGCCGAGACCTGGAAGGCCGCCCTGTACACCCTGCCCACCCACCAGCCCGCGCTGGCCACCCTGCCCGTCCCCGAGCTGTTCGCCCGGGCCTGGCAGCGGACGGTCGACGGCGACGCCCCCGGCTACGAAGAGCTCCAGACCGGCAAGCGCAGGAAGGCCCCCCGCCGATGAGCACCACCACCACCACCGCCCCCACCGCCACGGACCGGCAGATCGTCCCGCCCGAGGAGAAGCACGCCGCCGAACTGGAGTTCCTGGCCGCCCACGACAGCGGCCCGCGCCCGCCCGGCTGGCGCCTGACCCCGCGCGCCGTGGTCACCTTCGTGATGGGCAGCGACGGCGAGAAGCTCAAGGCCGGGCGCAAGGGCCTGGTCATCGAGCCGAAGTTCGTCGGCGAGCGCGCCCTCGTCGAGCGCTGCGTCGTCACCCTCGCCGGGGAGCGCGGGCTGCTGCTCGTCGGCGAGCCCGGCACCGCCAAGTCCATGCTCTCCGAGCTGCTCGCCGCCGCCGTCTGCGGCACCAGCGCGCTCACCGTCCAGGGCACCGCCGGCACCACCGAGGACCAGCTCAAGTACGGCTGGAACTACGCCCTGCTGCTCGCCAAGGGGCCCAGCCGCGAGGCCCTGGTGCCCTCGCCGGTGCTCACCGCGATGACCACCGGCGCGGTCGCCCGGGTCGAAGAGGTCACCCGCTGCCTGCCCGAGGTGCAGGACGCCCTGGTCTCGCTGCTCTCCGAACGGCGCATCGCCGTACCCGAGCTGGCCGGCAGCCCGGACGGGCAGCTGCACGCCGCCGCCGGCTTCACCCTGATCGCCACCGCCAACCTACGGGACAAGGGCGTCAGCGAGATGTCGGCGGCGCTCAAGCGGCGGTTCAACTTCGAGACGGTCGGCCCGATCGGCAGCCTCGCCGCCGAGGTGGACCTCGTCCGCCGCCAGTCCACCGTCGCCGTGGCCCGGGCCGGCGCCGCCTACGCGGTGGACGACGCCGTCCTGGAGGCCCTGGTCACCGCCTTCCGCGACCTGCGCACCGGCCGCTCCACCGAGGGCTGGGACGTCGAACGGCCGTCCACCGTGATGAGCACCGCCGAGGCCGTCTCGGTCGCCACCTCACTCGGCGTCAGCGCCGCGTACCTGCCCGACGGCGGGGACGTGCTCGGCCGCCTGCCCGGCCAGCTCCTCGGCGTGGTCCGCAAGGACGACCCGGCCGACGCGGCCCGGCTGCTCGGCTACTGGGACGGACCGGTCCGCCGCCGCGCCGAACAGGGCGCCGCCACCTGGCGCACCCTGTGGGACCTCCGCCCGGCCCTGGAGGGCTGACCCGATGAGCAGCGCGGAGATCACCCGCCCGGACGACGCGGACCAGGCGGTCCGGGCCGAGGCGGACCGGCTGGCCGCCGCCGGCACCACCGGTCCCGGTCCCTACCTGATCGGCGTGCGCCACCACGCGCCGTCCCTCAGTGCGGTCGTCCCCGCGCTGCTCGACGCCGCCCGGCCGCAGACCGTCCTGGTCGAACTGCCCGCCGAGTTCCAGCCCTGGCTCGGCTGGCTCGCCGACGACGCCACCCAGGCCCCGGTCGCCCTCGCGGCGGCCCCGGCCGGGCCCGAGGAGGAGGCGGCCGGGCCCGCCTTCTACCCGTTCGCCGACTTCTCCCCGGAACTCGCCGCCCTGCGCTGGGCCCGGCGCAACGGCGTGGAGGTCATCGCCTGCGACCTCCCACTCGCCCAGCGCGCCGCCCGGACCGGGCCGGAGCGGTCCCGCGACGAGCGGCCCGGAGCCGAGCGGCGGGCCGCCCCGGCCGGGACACCAGGCCTCGCCGACGCGCTGCGCCACCGCCTCAGCGGCCGGGACTCCGACGAGGACCTGTGGGACCGCCTGGTCGAGACGGCCGCCCCCGGCTCCACCCCGGAGGCCGTCCGGCGCGCCGCCCTGCTGGTCGGCTGGGCGCTGCGCCGGGACGCCGAGACCGGCCCCGGCGTCGACCCGTACGACCTGCGCCGCGAAGCCTGGATGCGGGCCCGCGTCCAGGCCGCCTCGGGCGACGGGCGCCGGGTCGCCGCCGTGATCGGAGCCTTCCACGCCCCCGCCCTGCTGGACGGCCCGACCGCCCCCGGGCAGCCGCCGCACCCGGACGACCCCGGGCACGTCCTGTCCCTGATCCCGTACACCTACCCGCTGCTCGACGCCCGCTCCGGCTACCCGGCGGGCATCCGCGACCCGGAGTGGCAGCACACCGTCCTGGACGCCGGCGGCGACCCCGAACGCCTCGCCGCGGCGCTCACCACCACCGCCGTCCGGATCTGCGCCGCCCTGCGCTCCCAGGACCACCCCAGCGGGCCGGCCGACGCCCGCGAGATCGTCCGGCTGGCCGGAGACCTCGCCCGACTGCGCGGCCACGCCGCCCCCGGCCGGGGCGAACTCGTCGAAGCGGCGCAGACCGTCCTCGCCCAGGGCGAACCCCTCGGCCGCGGCCGGGCCGTCGCCCGCGCCCTCGAACAGGTCCTGGTCGGCAGCCGCACCGGCCGCCCCACCCCCGCGGCCCCGCGCAGCGGACTCGCCCCCGCGGTGGAGGCGCTGCTCGCCGGCCTCGGCCTCCCCGACCCCGCCGACCCGGGCCCCCGCGACCTGCGCCTCGACCCGCTGCGCAGCGACCTCGACCGCCGCCGCGAGATCCTCCTGCACCGCCTCGCTGCCTGCGAGGTCCCGTACGCCGAGGCCGCCGCCACCACCGGCGCCGGCGGCACCGACACCCTCGGCACCCGCTGGCGCCTCCACTGGACACCCGCCACCGCCGCCATGCTCACCGTCGCGGGCACCCGCGGCGTCACCCCCGCCCAGGCCGCCGAAGGCGCCCTGCGGGCCCGCCTCACCGACCAGCCGACCCCGCGCGAGACCATCGACGGCCTCACCGCCGCCGCCTCCTGTGCCCTCCCCGCCCTCACCGAGGCCCGCCTCGCCCAACTGACCACCGTCCTTCCCGCCTCCGCCACCCTCCCGGAACTCCTCGACGCCCTCGCCCTCCTCGACCGGCTCGCCGCCGGCCACTTCCCGGGCTTCGCCCCGGATGCGCTCGACGGCCTCGCGGCCGGTCGGGCTTCCGGCGGCGCCCTGGTGACCGGGGGCGCCGCTCCGGGCGGAGATGGCACGGAGGGCGGCGGCTCCGCCGGAGACATCGGGGCGGCTGCCGCGCCCGGTGCGCCGCTCGCCGGCGGTCTCGCGGCCGGCCGCGCCCTCGCCCTCGGCGGCTGTGCCGACCCGGCTCCCGCCGGAGCGGGCGAGGCCCCGTCGGCCGACGGCCCGAGCCCACTCTCCGAGCGGGCCGACGGGCGGGACGAGCCGACCGGCCCGTCCGTCCTCGCCGCGGCCGGCGAGGTGCTCACCGCCGCGGCCGTGCGGCAGTTGGAGGGTCTGGGCGGGTCGGACGATCCGCAGGACGCGCGGGCACTGGTGGAGCTGGTGCGGCGGGCGGACCGGCTCGGAGGGGTGAGGCTGGCCTACGTGCTGGCCGAACTCGCGGAGCGGGGGAGCCCGTTGGTGCGCGGTGCGGCCGGTGCGGTGCGGGTGCTGCTCGGGCAGGAGCCGGCCGAGGAGCTGGGCGGGCGGGCCGCCTCGTGGGTGGACGGCGCGACCGGCCCGCAGGCGCGACAGTCGCTCGGCCGGGCGCTGGTCGGGCTGCTGACGGCGGCGGAGGGACTGTTCGACTCCGCGCCGCAGGCCCTGGAACCGGTGCTGGAACGGGTGACGTCGATGCCCGACGACGCCTTCCTGGACAGGCTGCCCGCGCTGCGCGGCGGCTTCGACACGCTCAGCCCGGCCGCCCGTGACCGGCTGTTGGCCTCCGTCGAGGAGCGCCTGGGCACCCGGCTCGCCGCACTGCCCGAGGAGGTCGTTCCCGCCGTGCTCGCCGGCTGGGTGCGCGCCGACCTCGCGGCCCGCGCGGCCCTCGCCCGTCGCGGCCTCCTGCCCCCGGCCCCCGCAACACCCCGGAGCCCCGCGAATCCCACGGTCCCGGTGGTCCCCACGGTCCCGGCGGTCCCCACGGTCCCGGTGGTCCCGGCGCCGCCGTCCACCGGCCCGGCCCACACCCTCGCCCCCGCCGAGCGCTGGCGACTGCTCCTCGGCCGCCCCGGCAACGGCGGCCTGAGCGGCCGCGGCGCCCGACTCGCCACCGCCCTCGACGAGTTGTACGGCAGCGGCCACGGCGAGGGCTCCGGCCCGGGTCTGGACAGCCGGGGCGGCCGGGGCGGCCGGGGCGGCCGCGAGGCCCCCTACCCCGGCGTGCGGGAGTGGGCCGAGGACCTGGAGTCGCTGTTCGGCCCCGGGGTGCGCGAGGAGGTGCTGGCCGCCGCCGTCGCGCAGGGCCGCACCGATGTCCTGGAGGAGGTCGACCCGTCCGCCGTCCGCCCGTCCGTCGACCTGTTGCGCACCGTGCTGGACCACGCGGGCGGTATGCCGGAGGCCAGGCTGGCCCGGCTGCGCCCGCTGGTGCGGCACCTGGTGGACGAGCTGAGCCGGGAGCTGGCCACCAGGCTGCGCCCGGCCCTGACGGGGATCTCCGTGCCGCGCCCGTCCCGCCGCCCGGGCGGCGGGCTGGACCTGGACCGGACCATCCGGGCCAACCTGGCCACCGCCCGCCCCGCGCCGGACGGCGGCACCCTGATCGTGCCCGAGCGCCCGGTCTTCCGGACGAGGGCGCGGCAGGCCAACGACTGGCGGCTGATCCTGGTCGTGGACGTCTCCGGGTCGATGGAGGCCTCCACGGT
Source organism: Kitasatospora sp. NPDC056783 (assembly GCF_042789895.1). Lineage (NCBI taxonomy): Bacteria > Bacillati > Actinomycetota > Actinomycetes > Kitasatosporales > Streptomycetaceae > Kitasatospora > Kitasatospora sp. NPDC056783. The sequence goes on along the minus strand of NZ_JBHUAF010000003.1, from coordinate 69,693 downwards.
GTGGGCCGCCCTGACGGCCTCGATCCTGGCCGGCGTGCCCTCGCTGAGCACCCACTTCGTGGCCTTCTCCACCGAGGTCCTGGACCTCACGGAGCGGGTGGACGATCCGCTGGGCCTGCTGCTGGAGGTACGGGTCGGCGGGGGCACCAGCATCGCGAGCGGGCTGCGCTACGCACGGCAGTTGGTGACGGTGCCGTCCCGCACGCTGATCGCCGTGGTCAGCGACTTTGAGGAGGGCGGACCGGTCGGCGCGCTGCTGGCCCAGACCAGGGCACTGGTGGACTCCGGTGTGCACCTGCTCGGCTGCGCGGCGCTGGACGACACCGGGACGGCCCGCTACTCGAAGGCGGTCGCGGGCCGGTTGGTGGCGGCCGGAATGCCCGTGGCGGCGTTGAGCCCGCTGGAACTGGCCCGCTGGGTGGGGGAGAAGGTGCGATGAGCGTGACGGAACCGACGAACGACTGGCCTGGCGTGCGGCCCGAGGTGGTCGCGGAGGTGGTGGCCGGGTTGAGCGCCCGGTTGCAGAGGCGGCTGGACGGCGCGGCGGCGAAGCTGGCGCGGCGGCCGGTGGCCCGCGAGGGTGACGACTGGCGGGTGGAGGTGGACGAGGAGACGGTGCTCGTGCTGCACGCCCCGGGCGGGGTGGTCGCCGGGGAGGCCGATGTCCGCTGCGGCTGCCTGCTCGCCCCGGCCTGCCTGCACCGGGCGGCCGCCGTCACCCTCTGTCCGATCACCGAGGCCGGGAGCCACACCGGGGCCCCGGACCCGGACCCGGACGCCGGGGACGGGACTGCGAACCCGTCCGGGGGGTCGGCGGACCAGCCGGCGGTCGACACGGCCCCCGGCCCCGGCACCCCCGGCCCCGGCACTCCCGGCCCCGGCACTCCCGGCCTCGGCACCCCCGACCCCCTCACGGCCGCCGAACACGCCGCCGTCCACCACCTCCACCGGGCCGCGGCCGCCGTCCTGGCCGCCGGGGTGAGCGGTGCGGGCGCCGTCTCCCAGGCGGAGCTGCTGCGCGCCGCCCACCGGGCGCGCCTGGCGGGCCTGTACCGCCCGGCCGCGGCGGCCGTCACCGTGGCGACTCGGATCCGGGCGGCACGCGCCGGCGCGCCGGACCACCGGCTGGTGGACCTGGTGGCCGGCCTGCGGGAGTTGCTCGGCCTCACCACGGCCCTGGCCGGCGGCACCGCCCCGGCCGCCGAGCTGCGCGGCACCGCGCGCCAGGCCTACCGGGAGGAGGGCGGCCTGCGGCTCTACGGCCTGTTCGCCGAGCCGGTGCTGACGGCGACCCACGCGGGCGCGGTCAGCTGGGCCGTGGACGCCGACGGGCGGCTCAGCACGATCGCCGAGGTGCTGCCGCACGACGGCGTGGCGGCCGCCGCTCCGCAGGCGCTCGGGGCGGGCACCCGGACGCTCCGGCTCGGCGACACCGCGCTGAGCCACCGTGAGTTCAGCCGCGCCGGGCTGGCCGTCCAGGGCGCGACCAGGTCCACCGGCGGTCGGCTGGGCGCGGGCGCCTCGGTACGGGCGGTCCGCGCGGCGGGCACGGCGTGGACGGCTGAGCCGGCCTCCCGGCTCTGGTCCGAACCGGTGGCCGCCCAGGTGGCCCGGGCGCTCGCGGCACAGGATCTGCCGTACGAGAGCCGCCCGGCCGGGAGCGACCTGTTGTTCCTGGACGTCACCCTGCTGGGCATGGCCCCCACCGGCCCGGGCGGAACGCCGCAGCTGCTGGCCCGCTGCTCGGTGGTCGGCCCTGCGGGCGGTCCGGTCGGCGGTCCGGTGGTCGTCCTGCGCCCGGCGCACGAGCACCCCGACCTGCCGTTCCGGGCGAACCTCGCGCTGCTCGCCACCGCGCCCGGCCTGCGGCTGCGGGTGATCGGCCGCCTGGAGCGCGCGGACCGTCCGGAGCTGCGACTGCTCGCGATCGGTGCGCACCCGGACGCACCCGGCCCGCTCGCCCGGCCCGCGGACCGGGCGGGGCGGGTCAACCTCGGCCTGGAACGCCTTCAGACCGCCGACCTCGCCGCCCCTGAGGCCGTGCCCGGAGCCGAGCCCGGAGCCGAGCCCGGAGCCACGGCCGAGGTTGCACTCGATCCGACCGCCCCGGTGTCGTACGGCCCGCCCGTCCATGTCCTCGGCCGCCGGGTCGAGCAGACGGTCACCACCGGCCGGCACGCCCTCGCCCCGAGCGAGGCCTCGGCGGCGGCCGACCGCGGTCTGCTGCGCGCCGCCGGACTGGCCACCGCCGCCGAACTCCTCGACGGCCTGCGGGCCACGGCGGCCGGCCAGCGGCGCGACGTCTTCGGCCGGATCGTCACGGACGACCACGAGGCCTTCGCCACCGCCTGGCTGGCCGCCGCCTCCTACACCGAGGAACTGGCCGTGGCGTTGTGCGCGGCGGCTTGGTCCGGGGAGGAGTGAGGGGGCCGGGCGGGGGAATCCGGCCGGAGGTATAAGGCGAACTATTTGCACGGACCGATATTCCGCGCCAAATGGCATACTTGTCGGAGGGAGTCGCCGTACGAGACATCACCGAGGGACGTGTACGGGGCGTTGCGCCGGGGCCTCCCGGGGTGCACGGCAGTACGGACAGCGCGACGGGAGAGTGGGCGAGTCATGGGGATCCGCGACGATGCGGCCGAGATCCGGTCCCGGGGCTGGCGGACGCTCGCCGCGCTGCACGGGATGATCGACACCGCGCTGGAGAAGACGCTCCAGGCCGAGTTCAGGCTCTCGGTGGTCGAGTACACCGTGCTGGAGGCGCTCTCGCGCCAGGACGGCTGGCACATGCGGATGCAGCAGCTGGCCCGGGCGGCGGCACTGAGCAGCAGCGCCACCACCCGGCTGGTGAGCCGCCTGGAGGAACGCGGTCTGCTCAGCCGTTTCCTCTGCGCGGACGACCGGCGCGGCATCTACACCGAGCTGACGCCCGAGGGCCGTGACCTGCTGACGGCCGCCCGCCCGGTGCACGACGCCGCCCTGGAGGCCACGCTCGCCGAGGCCACCGGGGTGCCCGAGCTGGCCCCGCTGGTCGAGTCGCTCGCCGAACTCCACCCGGCCCACGCCACCGGCTGAGGGCCGTCGCGCGGTCCGGGGCCCCACAGCGGTGAGCCCGGAGCCCCGGGCCCGCCGTCACCGCCGTCCGGCCGCCAGGGCATCCCGGTGCACCCGGTCGAGCAGGGCGAGCAGCACGTCCTTGCTGGACGCCCGCTCCCGGACGTCACACAGCACGACGGGGACGTCCGGGCCGAGGTCCATGGCCCGGCGGACCTGCTCCGGGGTGGCCTCCCGGCGGCCGTGGAAGCAGTTGACGCCGATCGCGAACGGGATGCCGCGCTGTTCGAAGAAGTCCACGGCGGCGAAGCTGGAGTCCAGCCGCCGGGTGTCGGCGAGGACGATCGCCCCGAGGGCGCCGAACGCGAGGTCGTCCCACATGAACCAGAAGCGGAACTGTCCGGGCGTGCCGAAGAGGTAGAGCACCAGGTCCTCGCGGACGGTGATCCGCCCGAAGTCCATGGCCACCGTGGTGGTGGTCTTGTCCTGGACGCCGTCGAGGCTGTCGACCCCGACGCTGGCGTGGGTCATCCGCTCCTCGGTCTGCAGCGGTTCGATCTCGCTGACCGAGCCGACCATGGTGGTCTTCCCGACGCCGAAGCCACCGGCGATGAGGATCTTGACCGCGCCCGGCACCAGGCTCTGGGTCGTCAATTCGGTTCTCCTGTAGAGGGGGCTGGGATCTTCGGGCGCCGCTCGGCGCCCGCCCGTCAGAGCCGGCGGACGCCCTCGATCACGGCCTGGATCAGCGAGGCGTCCGGTGCGTCGGCGAGCGGGACCGGGGCCCGGGTGAGGATCAGGCCGGCCTCGGCCAGGTCGTCCAGCAACACCCTGACCACGCTCACCGGCAGGTCCAGGGCGGCGGCGATCTCGGCCACGGCCAACGGGCGTTCGCGGCACAGGCCGAGGATCGCGGCCGGTTCGGGTGCCAGTCGGCCGGTGTCGGCGTGCGGATCGGCGGTGACCACCAGGGTGATCAGCGCGAAGCCGTCCCGGACCGGCCCGGTGCGCCCGTTGGTGATCGCGTACGGGCGGACCAGATGGCCGGCGTCCTTGTCGTAGAACGAGCCCTCCTCGGCTGCGGCGGACGTCACGCACCACCGTCCTCGCCGACCGGGCCGGCGTCGCCGCGCGGCGACGCGGTGAGGAACTGGCCGACCTGCTTGACCAGCATGTTGATCTCGTAGGCCATCAGCCCGGCGTCCACCTGCTCGCTGGTGAGAACCGCGAGCCGGGCGCCCTGTCCGGCGGTGGTGACGAACAGGAAGAGCTGGTCCATCTCGATGACGGTCTGCCGGACCCGACCGCCGTTGAAGCGGTGCCCGGCGCCGCGGGCCAGGCTCTGGAGGCCGGAGGCGACGGCGGAGAGGTGCTCGGCGTCGGCCCGGTCGAGGTTCCGGGACATGCCGACGAGCAGGCCGTCCTCGGAGAGGACGATGGCGTGCCGGGTCTCGGGCACCCGGGCGACCAACTGGTCCAGCAGCCAGTTGAGGTCGCGCTGGGTTTCGGTGGGCTGCGTCATGGCTGCTGTTCCTCGGCTTCGTGGGTGGCGGGGGACGCCATGGGGGCCTGTTGCGGTGTGGCCGGTGTGGCCGGGGCGTCCGTCGCGGCCCGGTCGGTGGGTGGAGTGGGTGTGTCCGGCCCGGTGACGGCGGCGCGGGCGCTGCGGGTGCCGCGCTGGATGGCGGCCATGGTGGCGCGGGACCGCGCCGGCGAGGGGTCGTCGGCCTCGGCGGTGTCGTGCCGGTGGACGGTCGGGGCGGGGTGCGCGCCGTAGGCCGGCGTCGGCGCCGGGGCGCCGAACGGGTGGGCCTCGCGGAGCTGTTCGGCCAGGCTGGCGTTGCGCACCCGCTGGGGCAGGACCGGCGGGGTGCGCAGTTCGCCGTCCGGGCCCCGCTCCGGGGGGCTCTCCCGGGGGTGCTCGCGGGCGGGTGGGGAGTGGCCGTCCGGGCCTCCGCCGATGCCGGCGGCCGGGCCCGTGGGCGGACCGGCCGGCGCGGCGCCGACGCCGCCTCCGTGCCCGCTGCCGCCGACGCCGCCTCCGGGACCGGCCGACAGGTCGTACATGCGCGGCGGTACGGGCCGGGGCACGACCACGGCACCGGGCAGCCCGGGGATTCGGGCGCCGACGGGCAGTCCGCCGTTGACGGGCGCCGTGCCCGCACCCCCGGTCCCCGTGCCCTCGGCCCACGCCTCTCCCGCCGCCTCCGTGTCCGGGCGGTCCGCACGCGCAATGGCGCCGTCCGCACCAGAGCCCTCCGTACCAGAGCCCTCCGCAACGGCACCGCCCGCACCGGCACCGCCCACGGCGCGCGCCGTGACAGGGCCGTCGGGCGCCGGGGGAGCGGCCGGCCCGCCCGGACCGACCGGAGCGGCAGACCCGAACGGAACCGCGGGCGCTCCCGGGGCCCCGAAGGGCCCCGCGGCCCCCGGAACCCCCTGCGCCCCGCCCAGCAGCCCGCCGAACACCCCGGCCGTCGCGCCCGACGGTTCCGGGCGCTCCTCGCCGACCTGCGCGAGGCCGTCGGCACCGAGCCGGGAGCCGAACGCGGAGCCGCTCCCGGAGCCGATCCCGTTCCCGGACCCCGAGCCGACCCCGGCCCCACCCCCGGTCCCCGATCCCGCTCCGCTCCCATCCTCGGAGCCCGCCTCGGCCACCGGTGTCCGGGTGATCCGAGCGCCCGACGGCAGCCCGGGTACCGCGGCGGGCTGCCCGGCCTGCTCCAGCAGGACCGAGGGCAGCAGCACCACGGCCCGGGTGCCGCCGTACGGAGAGGGGCGCAGGGCGACCCGGACGTCGTGCCGGGCGGCCAGCCGCGCGACGACGAACAGGCCGAGCCGCAGGTCGTCGCCGAGCGCGGAGACGTCCAGCTCGGGCGGATTGGCCAGGTACTCGTTGAGCCGCTCGTACTCCTCCTCGGTCATGCCGAGCCCGCGGTCCTCGACCTCGACGGCCAGGCCCCTGGGGACCTCCTGCGCCGAGACCTGCACCTGGGTGTACGGCGGGGAGAAGGTGGTGCCGTTCTCGATCAGTTCGGCGACCAGGTGGATGACGTCCGCGACGGCCTGGCCGGTGAGCGAGACGCGCGGCACGCCCTGGACGACGACCCGGGCGTAGCTCTCGGTCTCCGAGACCGCGCTGCGCAGCACGTTGACCACGGGCACGGCGTTGCGCCAGCGCCGGGCCGGCAGGGCGCCGCCGAGGATGACCAGGTTCTCGGCGTTGCGCCGCATCCGGGTGGCCAGGTGGTCGACGGCGAACAGCTCGCGCAGCAGCTCCGGGTCCTCGTGCTCGCGCTCCAGCGCGTCCAGCATGCTGATCTGCCGGTGGATCAGGATCTGGGTGCGCCGGGCGATGTTGAGGAAGACCTTCTTCGTCCCCTCGCGGCCCTGGGCCTGGTGGACGATGGCGGCGACCGCGGCCTGGCGGACGGCGGCGAGGCCGTCCGAGGTCTGCTGGACCACGTCGCCGGTGCGCCGGGTCGGTGCCCAGGCGGGTGGGACGGGCACCTGCTCCCCGGCGCGCAGCCGCCCGACCACGTCGGGGATCTCGCGCTGGGCGAGTGCCAGGGTGTCGGCCCGAAGCGCGGTCAGCCGGGCTGACAGCGTGCGGCTGACCCGGAGCCCGAGGCACAGGCTGATCAGCACCACCAGGGTGACGACCGTGCTGCCGGTCAGCAGCGCGGTGCGCTGTCCGGAGCCGCGCAGCAGGTGGACGGCGTAGCCCCAGACGGCGGCGAGTCCCAGGCTGGGGACCAGCACGAGGGCGAGGAGCGGGCCGCGGAGGGAGCCGGGCCGGCCGGCCCGGTGGCCCGTGCGGGGGGCCGATATGCCTGGCATCTGATTCCTTGCTGCAGGGCCGAGGCGCGGGACCGGGACGCCGGTTCGGACCGGTGGGTCCGAGCGGCGGGCCGACCCCGCACGGCGCGGCCGGGCTTCAGGGCGTCGAGGCCGGGGCTGCCGGAGCCGGTGGCGAGGTGCCACCGGCCGGGGCGGGGCGCAGCACGGCCGCCGACGGCACGGAACGCTATCAGCCCGGGGTGGACCCCACGCAATATCAACTGACGATATTGGCAAGGCTGATGGCTTGGAGGACGACTTCGGGCCGGATGGTTCGACGGCGCAGCCTCGCAGCTCACGGCCGTCCGATCGGCCGGACCGGCGGACTCCCGGAGGTCAGGGGCGCTCGCCCCGGGAATCCTTCGACACGGACCGGGCGCGGCCGTGGCGCGCCGCCACGCCCGCGCCGCCGCGTCCGTCCCTCCCTCACCCCGCCAGTGGCATCGGCAGCACCCGCCCGCGCTGCTCGGTCCGGTCGTCCGACGAGGCCTCCCGGCGGCTGAGTTCCGCCCAGGCCCAGCTGGTGAGTTCGGACAGCTCGGCCGACCACTGGGTGCCGTACGTGCCGGAGGCGACCTGCCCGAGCCGCAGCCGCTGGACGTCCGAGGTGCCGGCCGGCGGATAGACGTGGGTGGCGTCCCGCAGGTAGCGCTCGATGTTGAACTCGGTCTGCAGGCCGCGGGCGGCGTGGATCTCCATGGCGTTGCGCGCGGAGTCCAGGGCGTACTCGGTGTTGATGAGCTTGGCGTTCATCAGCTCGGCGTCGCAGGAGCGGCCGTGGTCGAGCAGGTAGGACGCGTGGTAGGCGGCGAGCCTGGCGGTCATCAAGCGGGACTGCATCTCACCCAACTTCAGCATGATGTTCGGAAGTTCGTTGATCGGCCGGCCGTAGAGCGCCCGGCTCTCGGCGAACCGGACGGTGTCCTCGACGATCGCGGTGTGGATGCCCAGGGCGACGGCGGCGAGGTTGATCCGGCCGTAGAGGGTCGAGGAGGAGTAGGCGACGTCCAGCCCCTGCCCCTCCCGGCCGAGCCGGTGGCCGACCGGGACGCGGCAGTCCTCCAGGACGATCTCGCCGAAGCTGAAGCCGTGCAGCCCGCCCTGCGACCCGGGGGAGCCGGCCCGGAACCCGGGGCGATCGCTCTCGACCAGGAACGCCGACAGGCCCCGACTGCCCTCCCCGGTACGCAGGATGACACCGTGCACGTCGCCGACGTGGGAGTTGCCGACGAACCACTTGCGGGCGTTGAGCACGTACTCGTCGCCGTCCCGGACCGCGGTGCCGGTCATCCCGAGCACGTGCCCACCGGACTCCGGTTCGGTGACGGCGATGGTCGGCAGGCACTCGCCGGAGGCGAACTTCGGCAGCCAGGACCGTCGTTGATCCTGGGAGCCGTAGTGGAGGACCTTGGCGACGCCCAGTTGGGAGGCCTGGGCGATCGCGCCGACCGCCCCGCTGACCCGGGACAGTTCCTCGACGATCACGGTCTTCGCGACGTGGCCCAGGCCGAGGCCGCCGAACTCCCGTGGAATCGTCACCCCGATCCAGCCGCGGCGGGCGATCTTCCGGGCGAGCTCGATCTCGGTCTTCCGTTCTGCCTCCATCCTGGCCACCTGCGGACGCACCTCCTTCTCCGCGAAGTCGCGGACCTCGGCCCGCAGTTCCTCGTGGCGGTCGTCGGTGAAGTAGTCCATCGCCATTGCGCGGTTCCTCTCGAAAGCGTGTGGTCGTGCCTCCGTCCGTGCCGTCGAAGCCGCTCCGGCAACCCCAGGGGGTTCGGTGGGTGTGCGGGAGTGTCGGCCGATCGCCCCGGTGCGATCGGCGCATGCGTCACCGGGCGGTGTCCCGGCGAGCGGCACCGTCCGTGTCTTCGGCAGGGCTCATTGTTGTATGGGCGCGCCGGGGCCACCCAGAGTCGATCTTGGATTGGCGTGATTCGGCCCGTCCCCATCGGAAGGGGTTTTGCCACTGCCCCGAAAGGGGATTGATCTCCGCTTCCGTGACGGTCCGTCGACCATCCGTCCACATGCCGTTTTGACTGGCCATCGGCAAGGCCGAGGAACGCCGAACCCCCGGTCCCCGTCGTCCTGATCTCTGGTTACATGTGCGCCATGACTGATGTGATGAGCACTCAAGGCCAGTTCCCGGGTGCCTCGGGGGAGTCCGAGCGAACCCGCAGGCTGCGCGGCCTTGGGCTCAACGACCCGTCCGCGGACGAGGCATTCGACCGCTTCGCCCATCTCGCAGCCAGTATCACGCGCGCTCCCATTGCGATGGTCAACTTCATCAATGACGAACGTCAGATGTTCCGGGGGCTCTACATTCCGCCAAATGCGGCCGACGCGGCCGAGAACGGACCGTCCTGGGCGGACCGCGGCATCGCCTTCGACCTCCCCACCCGAGAGATGCCGCTGAGTCACGGCTTCTGCCCGCACGTCGTCGCCCAGCGGTCCCCCCTCGCGCTCGACGACATCCTCGCCTACCCCCGGTTCGCCGGAAACCCGGTGGTGGACGAACTCGGCGTCCGCGCCTACCTCGGCGCCCCGCTCGTCGACGACACCAACACCGTCATCGGCACCGTCTGCGTCCTCGACCGGGAACCCCGGCAGTGGGGGCGCGAGCGGCTGCGCGACATCCAGCACCTCGCCGAGGCGCTGCTCTCCGAGATCCGGCTGCGCGACAACCTGCTCGCCCAGCGCCAGGAGATGTTCGCCGCCTTCGACGGCTCGCCGTTCCCCATCATGCTCACCGAGGGCCCGGGCCAGGAGATCCGGTACGCCAACGCCCAGCACGCCGACACCTTCGGCGCACCGAGCGCGTACGGGGCGATCGGCGCCGCCTACCCGCAACTCGGCGCGGCGGGCCTCGAACGAGCCGTCGTGGAGGCCTTCCACACGGCCCGCACCACCGTCCTCGACAACATCCGGGTCCCGTCCGTCCACCCCGACGCCCAGCGCGGCCAGCAGGTCTTCAGCTTCACCTGCACCCCGCTGCGGTCCGCCCTCACCGGCCGGATCAACGGCGTCCTCACCGTCGGCATGGACGTCACCGCGCAGTCCCGCACCGAGGAGGAGATCGGCACGCTGGCCGCGCTGCTCGTCGACCGGCTCCAGCAGAGCGGTGCCACCACCACCGGCCGCCCGCTCGTCCTCGGCGAGCCCGGACCGGTCCTGCCCGGCTGAACTCCGGCCGGTCCCGACCGGCCCGACGTCGGCCGACGCGACCGTCCGCCACCATGGCGGGGAGCCTCTCACCCCCGAGGAGAGGGTCCCCGCCACGGTGCTCTCCGGGGTCGGGAGTTCACGCGCGGGTGCCGACCGCGAACCCCGCCCGGGGCGCCGGCCACGAGCCCGTCCAGGGGCCGACCGGAGGCTTCCGCCCAGCGCGGCGCCGGCCGCGAACCCCGCCCGGGGCGCCGACTGCGGGCCGAGCGGGTGAACCGCCCGTCCTCCGCCGCCCCGACCCGGCCCGCACCCGGGGCGCCGGGTGGTAGGCATGGGCCGCATGGACTGGTTCGCCGCCCCCGACTACTGGCCGAGCCGGCTGCTCGTCCAACGCCTGCTCGCCGTCCTCTTCCTGATCGGATTCCTGGCCGCCGCCGCGCAGTTCCGCGCGCTGATCGGCACCGACGGCATGCTCCCCGTGCCCCGCTTCACCGCCCGGGTCCCGTTCCGGCGCTCACCCGGCCTGTTCCACCTCCACTACAGCGACCGCTTCTTCGCCGCCGTCGCCTGGAACGGCGCCGCCCTCGCCGCGGCGGTCGCGGCCGGGCTCGGCGACGTCGTCCCGCTCTGGGCGTCGGTGCTGCTCTGGCTGGTGCTCTGGGCCCTCTACCTGTCCATCGTCAACGTCGGGCAGACCTGGTACTCCTTCGGCTGGGAGTCCCTGCTGCTCGAAGCGGGCTTCCTCGCCGCCTTCCTGGGCAACGCCGACACGGCCCCGCCCACCCTGGTGCTGTGGCTGATGCGCTGGCTGGTGTTCCGGGTCGAGTTCGGCGCCGGACTGATCAAGCTGCGCGGCGACAGCTGTTGGCGCGACCTGACCTGCCTGCGCTACCACCACGAGACCCAGCCGATGCCCGGACCGCTCAGCTGGTTCTTCCACCACCTGCCCGACCCGCTGCACCGGGTCGAGGCGGCCGCCAACCACGTCGTCCAACTCGTCGTACCGGTATGCCTGCTGGTGCCGCAGCCGGTCGCGAGCTACGCCGCCTGCGCCGTCCTCGCCACCCAGCTCTGGCTGATCGCCTCCGGCAACTTCGCCTGGCTCAACTGGCTGACCGTCGCCCTCGCCCTCGCCGCCGTGGAACCGGCCCGCCTCGGCCTGCCCGTCCACACCCGCGCCTACCCCGGCTCCCCACTCTGGTTCGAGGCACTGGTGATCGCGCTGACCGCCGCCGTCGTGGTGCTCAGCTACTGGCCGGTGCGCAACATGATCTCCCGCGGCCAGGCCATGAACCGCTCCTTCAACCGGCTCCACCTCGTCAACACCTACGGCGCCTTCGGCAGCGTCAACCGGCTCCGCCAGGAGGTGGTGGTCGAGGGAACCGACGACACCGCGCTCACCCCGCACACCGTCTGGCGCGAGTACGGCTTCAAGGGCAAACCCGGCGACGTACGCCGCCTCCCGCGCCAGTTCGCGCCCTACCACCTGCGGCTCGACTGGCTGATGTGGTTCGCCGGCATCTCGCCCGGCTACGCCCGCCCCTGGTTCCTGCCCTTCGTCGCCCGCCTGCTCTCCGGCGACCGGGCCACCCTGCGGCTGCTGCGCCACAACCCCTTCCCGGACGCACCGCCGACCCACGTCCGGGCGACCCTCTACCTCTACCGGTTCACCGATTGGCGCGAACTGCGGGAAACCGGCGCGTGGTGGCACCGGACGGCGCTCGGCGAGTTCCTCGCCCCGGTCGATCTGCGGACCCTCGGCCGGGCCGGTCACCGGCCACCGACCGGCCGACGGGGCCCGGCGGCGGGGCGCGGCACCCGGGAGGTGCCGCTGGAACGGTTGCGCCGGCTCGGCCGTCCGGCCGCCGACCGGACGGATCACGGACCGGATAGCGGACCGGACCGCGACACCGGCCGCGACCGCGGGCCGTCCGGCGGCGACCGGCGCGAAGAACCGAGGTGAACCGCGCCCGGCCATCCGCCCGGACCGTCGGGGAACCACCGCCGGACCACCACGGGGCCGATGTGGATCACCCGCTCGGACCGCCCGAGTGGCGGCCAGGCGGGCGGTATGGCATACGACACCCGCCCGTCGCGGCGGTGGGTGCGTGCAAGGCTCGAACGGGCACCCGTATTCTGGGCGTCCACAACCGGCGGCCCGACCGCGCGCCCCCTCGCCCCGCCCCAGGGGCTACCCCGCGCACCGGTCCGCCGCCCCCTCGCCGCCAGCCCCGCCGTCGTCGCCCAGAACCGGACCTCACATGACAGTGCTTCACTCGCGCAACGCCGACGCAGCCGACCCGGCGGACGTCGCCGACGCCGCAGACGTCAAGGACCCCCAGGACGCCGCCGCGGAGCCCGACCTCCGCGAGGACCTCGGCCGCTACGCCGAGCTCGGGGCCTTCACGCTCGCCGCCGAGACCCACGCCTGGTACGCGGCCGTCGACACCGTCGAGACCCCCGAGGACGCCCGGGCCGCCTCCACGGCCCTCGCCGAACTGCGCGGCAGCGACCTCACGCAGACCTGGGAGACCGTCGTCGCCCTCGCCGCCGAGGTCAAGCTCGACGAGCCCGGCACCGTCGCCAAGACCGCGCTGCTGGTCGAGATGCTCCAGCGGGTGCACCGCACCTCCGCCACGCTGTTCCCCGCCGCGTACGACGCCGACCTCGGAGCCCTCGCCGCCGCCACCGCCGACAGCACCTGGCGCCGCGAGAACGGCGTGAAGCTGTCCTGGCTGCGCGGCCGCTCGCTGCGCAAGCAGGCCGTGGCGCTCGCCACCGACCGCCGCATCCGCCGTGAGGACCTGCACGAGGCCCTCACCTCCGCCGAGATCGAGCGCCGCGCCTGGACCGCGCTCGCCCCGACTGGCACCCTCCCGCGGGTGCCCGCCGACGGCGCCCTGGTCGACCGCACCGCCCAGGCCTTCGAGGCGATCAACAACGGCCTGCGCGGCCTCGCCCGGCTGCTGCCCGACCACGACCTGGACGGGCTGCCCTTCGCCGAGCTGATCGACCTGGTCGAGCGGCTCGCCGCCGACGAGGGCACCCTGTACCGCCTGCCCACCATCCGCGGCCTGCGTGCCGGCCTGGAGGAGGCCGGCCTCGCCGACCTGCTGTCCGAACTCGCCGCCGCCAAGGCCGACCGCCGCGCCGCCGAGGCCGCGTACACGGCCCGCCAGGCGCTGGTGGCCGGGCAGCGCGACGGGCTGGCGAAGGAGACCGTCACCGAGGAGACGGTGGTTGAGGAGACGGATACCGAGGAGGCGGCCGAGTCCGAGGCTGTGGTCGAGGCCGGGGTCGAGAACGGTCGCGAGGCCGTGGCCACGGCCGGGGCTGACGCCGAGATCGAGTCCATCGTCGCGGAGACCGGGGCTGCGGAGACCAAGGCTGCGGAGACCGGGCCCGAGGAGCCGGCCGATCGGGCCGACGCCGAGGTGGCTGCTCTGCAGGCGCTGGCCGGCGGTCAGCGGGACGGCCTTGTGGAGGAGGTCCCGGTGTCGGTGACGGCTACCGAGGCCGAGACCGAGGCCGACTCTGAGGCTGACGCCGAAGCGGCTCCGGACGCGGTTGTCGCCGACGCCGAGCCCGAGGCGGAGCAGACCGAGGCGCAGACCCCGGCGGCTGTGGTCTCCCTCCCGGCGCCCTCCCCGGCGGCCGACGACCTGGTGGCCGTCGCCACCGCCGCCTTGGCCGAGGCCGTGCCCGGGGATGAGTCGACGGCTGTCGAGACCGTCGAGGTAGGGGAGGCTGCTGCTGAGGTCGCGGTCGAGGAGCCGGCTGTCGAGGCTGACGCCCCTGCGGCCAAGGTCGCCGAGGTGGCCGCTGAGGTCGAGCCGGCGGTCGAGCCCGAGCCCGAGGCCGTTGTGGTGGAGCCTGCCGTCGAGGCGGAGGCGGTTGAAGCCGAGTCTGCCGGGGACGCTGCCGAGTCAGAGCCTGAGGCTGTTGCCGCCGAGGCCGAGGTTGCCGCCGAGGCGGCTGAGGCTGAGGTGGAGAAGTCGGCGGCCGAGGAGCCGGCTGCGGAGGCTGTCGAGCCTGAGGCTGTCGCTGCCGAGCTGGAGCCGGTTGTGGAGCCCGAGCCCGAGCCTGAGCCCCTCGCCGAGGAGCCCGCTGCCGTCGCCGAGGCCCCCGTCGCTGAGCCCGAGCCCGTCGTCGAGCCCGAAGCGGTTGTCGAGCCCGAGCCCGAGCCGGTGGCCGACGCCCGTCCCGCGAAGCCGGACTTCACGCCCGGTCGTCCCGTGACCGCCTACTCCGCCGACGAGCTGCTCGCCGTCGTGCGGTGGCTGGACGGCGACGGGGTCAAGCGGACGGACGAGGAACTGCTGCGGGCGGCCATGAAGGAGCTGGGCTTCGCCCGCCTCGGTCCGCGGATCAAGGAGGCACTGGGCGCCGCCGTCGCCACCGCGCGCGGCTGACGCCCTACCACCGCGAGGCTCAGGGCCCGGGACGCGTGTCCCGGGCCCTGCCGTGTTCCGGCCGTGCCGGAGTGATGTCCGTCGGTCGCCGTCCCACACCGCGACCTACGCCGTTCGGATCGATCGTGGCCTAACCGGGCTTGACGGTCGCGAGCTGTGCGAGCAGCAGGACCAGCCGGTACGCCTCGGCGAAGTCGGCGACGGTGAAGGCGACCGTCCGTCCGCCCCCGACGCGCGAGACACCCGGCACGAGGGTCGCCAGGTCGACCGTGAACGGCGCCGAGAGGTCGACCTCGATCTTCAGGGGTCCGGCAAGGGCCAACGGGGAGACGTCCGCGCGCCGGGTGACGGCCTCGGTGGCCGCACGGCGCAGCCGCTCCCGGGCTTCCTCGGGGTGGAGGGCGACGGCGGCGCCGTGGCCGAGGGCCTGCTTGACCGCGACGGTGGCCGCGGAGGGCACCAGATCCCTGAGTTCGGCGCAGGCGCTGTCGTCGCCGCTGAGCAGGACGACCGGCACGCCCAGGTGTCCGGCCATGGCGGTGTTGAGACCGATCTCGCCCATGGAACGCCCGGCCACGCGTACGTCGAGGATGCCGTCGTTCATGGTGTGTGCGAGCACGGCCGGGCCGCGGCCGGGCCGGGCGTGGTAGCCGACGAGCAGCAGCGCGTCCGTCCGGTCGTCGAGCCCGCCGAGCATGCCCAGCGGACGCGGCTTGCCGCGGACCAGGCAGGCCCGTCGGTCGAGTTCCTCCGGCAGCAGGTTGCGGAACGGCCCGTGGGAGTCGGCGACCCACACCTCGGCGGTGGGTTCGGCGTCCAGCACACCGGCGATCGCGCTGTTCGCCTCGGCCGTCGCCAACACACGGCCGCGTTCGTAGTCGTAGTGGCCCGGATTCGTCTCGGTGGGATGCACGATCCCCGAGATGCCCTCCACATCGACGGATATCAGAACCTTCATGACCCGGGGAGTCTAGGTGCCGCCCGTGCCGCCCGTGCCGCCTGTGCTGTTCGTGCGGCCCGGCCCGACCGGGTGGTCCAGTGCTCGCCGCAGGACGGCCGGGGCGGTCACCAGGGACGGCCCGTACCAGGTCAGGTGCCGTCCGCTGACCAGAGCCGCCGGTGTGCCGGGGAACGACTCCGGGCCGTCCTCGGCCGAGAAGCGGTACGGCTCGTCCGGCAGGACCACCAACTCGGGCCGGCAGGCGATCAGTTCGGGCAGCGGGATGGCGGGGTAGCGCTCGGGGTGGTCGGCGTGGACGAGCCGCGGGCCCAGCCGGCGCAGCAGGTCCCCGGCGAAGGTGTCGCGGCCGAGGACCATCCACGGGCGGCGCCAGATCGGCACGACGGTCCGCGGGCCGTCGTGCCCTTGGCGGGGGGTGTCGCTTCCGAGCCGGGACCAGGCCGCCTCCGCCTCGCCCAGCCAGGCCGGGCGGGGCAGCCCGCAGGCGGTGGTCAGCAGTCGGTCCAGGGAGCGGAAGGCGCCGTCCAGGGTGCGGATGTCGGTGACCCAGACCGGCACACCGGCCGCCCTGAGCGCGTCCAGGTCCGGGCGGCGGTTCTCCTCGTCGTTGGCGAGGACGAGGTCCGGCGCCAGCGCGAGGACGCGCCGGACGTCCGGGTTCTTGGTGCCGCCGACCCGGGTGACGGACAGGCCGGCGGGGTGGCTGCACCAGTCCGTGGCGCCGACCAGGAGGCCGGGCGCGGTGACGGCGAGTGCCTCGGTCAGCGAGGGCACCAGGGAGACCACTCGGCGGGGCGGGTGCGGCCCGAGCCGGACGGGGACGTCGAGGTCGTCGCGCGGGGCGGTGGGGTCGGCCATCCGGCCACCCTACGTCCGGGGGTCTTCGCGCGGACCGGTCGCGGACTGGTCGCGGACCGGTCGAGGGCTGGTCGCGGACCGGTTGACGACCGGTCGTGCCCCGTCGCCCCCGTCGAGCCTCGCCGAGACCGGGCGGAACCGGGCGAGACCTGTCAGGGCCCGCCAGGATCCGACGCGATTGCCCGGGAACCCGACGCCCGGGCCGGCCGACTACCTGGTCCGGGTCCGCAGCACGGGCCCAGCACGATCACCGACCAGGAGAGAGTTGTCATGCGCCCTCGAGTCGTCTGCGCAATCGCGGCCGCCGTCGCCCTGTTCGCCACGGCCTGCGGAAGCGGGGCCGGGGGCGGGCAGAGCCCCTCCGTCACCCTCCAGGCCGCGCCGGACGGCGGGTTCCCCGTCAAGGTCGCCGACTGCGCCGGCCAGGAGACCACCATCGCCAAGGCGCCGACGAAGATCGTCACCAGCAACGCGGCCGGCCTGGAGCTGCTGCTCCAACTCGGCGCGGGCGACCGGGTGATCGGCACCGGCTTCCCGCCCGGCAAGGGCACGCTGCCCGCCGCCGTGGCCGGGCAGGGCGCCAAGGTGCCGGCGCTCGGGGACAAGGGCATCCCCAAGGAGAAGCTGCTCGGCTCCGGAGCCGACCTCTACCTGGACACCTTCGGCGCGATGCCGATGATGGGTGGTGGCGCCACCGGCCCGAGCGAGGAGGAGTTCGCGGCGGCCGGCATCCGGCACGTCTACCTGCTCTCCACCGCCTGCGCCGGGACACCGAAGGCCGCCAAGGCCCCGCGCACCGACCTCACCGCGATCGCGGACGACGTCCGCCGGATCGGCGCCGTCACCGGGACCGCCGCGCGGGCACAGGAGCTGGTCGCCGGGATGGACAAGCAACTCGGCGAGGTCCGCACCGCGCTCGCCGCCGTGCCGGAGGGGCAGCGGCCGAGCTACTTCGTCTTCGACTTCGACGCCGGCACCAAGCAGCCGGTGGCGGTCTGCGGACGCCAGATCGCCAACGCCGTGATCACCCAGGCCGGGGCCCGCAACGTGTTCGCCGACTGCGACGCCGACTTCAAGCCCGGCTCCTGGGAGGACGTGGTCGCCAAGAACCCGGACTGGATCCAGCTCGCCGTGCGCAACCGGGGCAGCGAGGAGGCCACCCGCAAAGCCTTCGACGAGGCCGAGGCCTTCCTGAAGGGCTTCCCCGCGACCCAGGGCCTGAAGGCCGTCCAGGAGGGCCACTTCGTCCGACTCGGCTCCGAGGTGACCACCATCGCGGGCGTGCGCAACGCCGACGCCGTCCGGCAGATCGCCGCCACCGTCCACCCCGACCTCGTGAAGGGCGCCACCCCTGGGAAGGGTGCTACGCCCGGGGGCGCCGCCGCCGCCCCCGCCGAGAACGGGCAGTAGCCGGTGACCCCGGCCGTCACTCGGCAGCGACGCGACCAGCCCCGTCCGGCCCGCACCCTGCGGGCCGGGCCGCTGGCCGTGGTGCTCGCCGCCGCCCTGGTGCTCGCGCTGACCGCCGCCGTCTCACTCGGATCGGTGGACGTCCCGCCCGGCGAGGTCTGGTCGGTGGTCGCCCGCCGGCTCACCGGACGGGCCCCCGAACCCGGCACCCGCGACCTCATCATCTGGCAACTGCGGGCCCCCCGGGCCCTGTTGGCGGCCCTGGTGGGCGCCGGACTCGGCCTGGTCGGCACCGCCGTGCAGGCACTGGTCCGCAACCCGCTCGCCGACCCCTACCTGCTGGGCATCTCCTCCGGCGCCTCGCTCGGCGCGGTCGCCGCCATCGTCCTCGGCACCACCCTCGGGCTCCAGCTCTCCTTCGGCGGCGCGCTCGGCCTCACCGTCTCCCTGGCGGCGTTCGCCGGCGCGCTCGCCGCGTTCTCGCTGGTCTGGCTGATGGCCCGGCGCGGCGGCGGCTTCGCCCCGCTGCGCCTGGTCCTCGCGGGCATCGGCATCGCCCAGTTCCTCGGCGGCATCACCAGCTACCTGGTCCTCCAGACCCGCGACGAGCAGCAGACCAGGGGCGTGCTGTTCTGGCTGATGGGCAGCCTCGGCGGCGCCGTGTGGGCCCAACTCGCCGTCCCGGCGGTCGCCGTGGCGCTCGGACTGGCCCTGCTCCAGGCCCGCGCCCGGGGACTCAACGCGATGCTGATGGGGGACGAGACGGCCGCCGGGCTCGGGGTCGACGTCACCCGGCTGCGCCGCGAGGTCTTCGTCGTCACCAGCGTGCTCACCGGGGTGCTGGTCGCCGTCTCCGGCGCGATCGGCTTCGTCGGACTGATGGTCCCGCACGTGTGCCGCCTGCTCGTCGGCGGCGACCACCGGCGGCTGCTGCCGCTGTCCGCGCTCACCGGGGCCCTGCTGCTCGTCGTCGTCGACACCGCGGCCCGCACCGCCCTGGACGGCCAGGAACTGCCGATCGGCGTGGTCACCGCCGTCATCGGCGCCCCGACCCTGCTCTACCTGCTGGACCGACGACTGGAGCGCAATTGAAGATCGCCGTCGAGGACTTGAGCGTCGCCCTGGCCGGCCGTACGGTGCTGGCCGGGGCGAGTCTGATCGCCGAGGAGGGGGAGATCGCCGGACTGGTCGGGCCCAACGGGAGCGGCAAGTCCAGCCTGCTGCGCACCGTCTACCGGCACCTGCGGCCGAGCGCCGGCCGGGTGCTGCTGGCCGGGCGGGACCTGGCGGAGCTGCGCCCCGCCGAGTCCGCCCGGCACATCGGGGCACTGCCCCAGGAGCGCGGCGGGGACTTCGAGTTGAGCGTCCTGGAGGTGGTCGCGATGGGCCGCACGCCCTACAAGCGGGCCTTCGCCGCCGATGACGCCGAGGACCACCGGATAACCGCCGAGGCGCTGGACCGGGTCGGCCTGGCCGAAGCCGCCGACCGGCGGTTCGCCCGGCTCTCCGGCGGCGAACGGCAACGGGTGCTGCTGGCCAGGGCGCTCGCCCAACAGCCGGACGTCCTGGTGCTGGACGAGCCGACCAACCACCTGGACGTCCGGCACCAGGTCGAACTGCTCGCCCTGCTCCGGGAGCAGCGCCGCACCACCCTGGTCGCCCTGCACGACCTCAACGCCGCCGCCTCGGTCTGCGACCGGCTGCACGTCCTGCACCGGGGCGCCCTGGTGGCCTCCGGTCCGCCGCGCGAGGTGCTGACCGCCGAGCTGCTGGCCGAGGTCTTCGGGGTGCGGGCGGCGGTGGTCGAACACCCGCTCACCGGGGACCCGTTGATCGCCATCGACCACCGCGGCCCGGCGGCCGCGGACTCCGCCGCCGGCGCCGGCGCGCTGGACTGTGCGGGCGGCCCGCGCTAGGGCCCTGTCCGGCCGATCTAGCCGGGCCCGCGATCGACCGGACAGGACCTAACGGCTCCGGTGGGTCTCGCCGGGACGCTCGCCGAGACGCTCGCCGAGGATCTCGGCGGGACCTTCGGCGAAGTTCTCGGCGAGGCCCTGGCCGTGGCTCTCGCGGTGCCCCTCGTAGTGGCTCGGCCGGCCGTCCCGGAGCACCAGCCGGCCGAGCCGGGCGGCCTCGTCGCTGCGCAGCAACTCCCTTGCGTCGTCCGCCCGGTTGAGCACCGATGAGTGCCAGGGCGTGGTCCAGGCGTCGGCCGCCGCCAGCAGCCGGATGCCGAACTTGGCGGCGCCGGCCGGCTGCGGGTGGATGGAGAGCCGGACGGCGCGCGGGTGGTGCTCGGCTATCAACTCGCCCCAGGCGCGACTGCGCTGGATCACGCCGTAGGCGCGGCGGCGGCACTCCCGCTGGAGGGCGGAGCGGGTGCCGGTGAATCCGACGGTGTCCTCGGTGAGGAAGCGGGTGATGCCCCGGTACAGCCGCAGCGTCTCCTCCTCGGCCAGCACCTGTTCGCGCAACTCCTCGACGCTGGGCGCGTACCGGGCGTGCACCCGGGCGCGCTTCTCGTCGTACGGGAGGTCGCCGAGGACGGCCCGCAGGTCGAAGGTGTCGAGGTGGGTCAGCCCCTCGCGGGCGATCATGGCGGTCAGGGCGTCGGAGTAGGCGTCGATGTGGTCGTCCGGGACGTTGATCAGGTCGCCGAAGATGTGCCCGTCGGAGCAGATCAGCATGCGGGCGCCGGGGGCGTGGAGTCGGCCGATCTCGGCGCAGAGCCCGTCGAGGAAGGACAGCGAAAGGCGCTCGCCCTCGTCGGGCAGGTGGCCGAGGACCTTCGCCGGGTTCGGCGACTTGCAGGGGAAGCCCGGCAGAGTGAGGACGATGGGCTCGTCGGCGGCGATGAATTCCGCCAACTGCGAGAGCTGGAGCGGGAAGTGCTCGGGACGGGCGTCGAACTCCGGGTCGGCGGCGCGGCGGTGCGGGAGCAGCAGGCCGAGGACGCGGGCGGCGAGCCGGTCGGGCGAGGGGCGGTCCTCCAGGGCGGTGGTGGTGACGGCGGGGGCGGGGGCGGTGCCGACGGGCGGCATGGTGGGTCCTCCACGGAAGGTGGCGCGCCAGGGAAGGTGGTGCGGTACGGGCGGCGGGCAGGGGAGTCTGGTGATCCGGTGATCCGGTGATCCGGGGTCAGTGGCGGCGGTCGTAGGCGACCGGAAGCCGGTTCACCCCGCGCGCCAGGACGGCCGGAATCCAGGTGAGTTCGTCCAGTCCGTCCCCGGGGTTCCCGGCGGGGCGCAGACCGGCCAGCCGGGTGAGCAGGGTGGCGAGGGCGACCTGGAGTTCGGCCCGGGCCAGCGCGGCGCCGGGGCAGTAGTGGATGCCGTGGCCGAAGGCCAGATGGGCGTTGGGGGTGCGGTCGAGGTCGAGGCGGTCGGCCTCGGGGAACTGCTCGTCGTCGCGGTTGGCGGCGCAGAGCGAGACGATCACGGAGTCGCCGGCCGGGACGGTGGTGCCGAAGAGCTCGCCGTCCTCGGCGAGGAACCGCCAGGTGGTGAGCTCGAACGCGGCGTCGTGCCGCAGCAGTTCCTCCACCGCTCGGGCGAGGCGGCCGGGGTCGTCGACGCCCTCGCGCAGCCGGGCGAGCTGCTCGGGGTGGCGCAGCAGGGTGATCAGCATGGTGGTGATCTGGTTGGTGACCGGCTCCTGCCCGGCGACCAGCAGCTGGAACACCATCGAGTCCAGTTCCGACCGGCTCAACTCGCCCTCGTCATGGGCGCGGACGAGCCGGCCCAGCAGGTCCTCCGGCGCCGCCCAACCGGGCTCCCGGCAGTCGGCGCGCTTACGGTCGACCACGTCGGCGATGTATGCCTGGAGGCCGCGCAGCCGGGCCTCGTAGGCCGGGCGGCCGGGGTCCTGCGGGCCGACCGGCTGGACGACCTTGCCCCAGTCCCGGTCGAATCGCTCCGCCAACTCGGGCGGCAGGCCGATGACTTCGGCGAGGACGCGGAAGGGGTAGAGGGCGGCGAAGCCGGCCACCAGGTCCGCGCCTCCGGACTCCGGCAGCCGGTCCACCAGGGCGTCGGCGAGCGCCCGGAAACGGGGGCGCAGCGACTCCACCCGGCGCGGGGCGAAGGCGTCCAGGACGAGGCGGCGCATCGAGGTGTGCTGGGGCGGGTCCTGGTGGAGCAGGTGGACCTGGAGCTGTGAGTGCTGCGGCTCCGGCATGATCGACGCGCGTCGGCGCCAGTCGTCGTTGCCCAGGGCGTGGTTCTTGCCCAATCGGGGGTCGTTGAGGGTCGCGTGCGCCGCCCGGTATCCGGTGACCAGCCAGGCGTGGATGCCGCTCGGGAACTCCACCCGGTGCACCGGTCCGGCCTCGCGCATCCGCCGGTAGAGCGGGTACGGATCGCTCTTGTACGCCTGGCCGTACAGCGGCACGGGGGAGGGAAGGGGGTCTTCGCCGTACGGGCAACGCGGGCTGTCGGGGGTGGTGTCGCTCATCTGGGGTGATCCTTGGAGGGGAGGGGTCCGGCGTGTCGGGTGGCGTGGTCAGCCGCGGGCGTGGGCGTGGGCGTGGGGGCGGGGGCGGTGCAGGGTGAGCAGGGCGACGGCCGTCGACGCGACCAGGGCGGCCAGGGCGATGCCGGCGCGCGTCCCGGTGACGGCGCGGTCGTCGGCCAGGGCGGCGGCGGTGGCGAGGGCCGGGCCGAGCGCGAAGCCGAGGCTGCGGGCGAGTTGGACGGCGGAACCGGCGGTGGCGAGCTTTCCGGGCGGGGAGGCGGACATCACCAGGGCCTGGGTGGGGCCGCCGTTGAGGCCCATCCCGGCCCCGGCGAGGGCGAGGCGCGCGGCGATCTCGGGCGCGGACCAGCCGCTGTCGAGGGGAACGAGCAGGGCCAGTCCGAGGGTGGTGACGGCGGCGCCGGTCAGCGCCGTGGGGCGGGCGCCCCAGCGGTCGGCCAGCCGCCCGCCGACCCGGCCGGCCAGCACCATGCCGAGCGGGAACGCCAGCATGGTGAGCGCGGTGGCGGTGGCGCTCTCGCCCCGGGGACCGCGCAGGTGCTGGGCCAGCAGGTAGTGGCAGGCGGCGAAGCCGGCCGCGAGTGCCAGGACGGAGGCATTGACTCCGGTGGTTCCGGCGGCCCTCAGCACCTCCGCGACGGGCCGACCGCCCGGGCGGCGCAGCCAGAGCAGCACCAGCGGTGCGGCGGGCAGCGTGAGCAGCAGCCACTGCGGAGCCCTGGGGGCCAGGGTGAGCCCGAGCAGGACGGCGGCCACCGCGGCGCCGATCAGCGCGGCGTCGCCGAGCGAGGCCCGGTCGGGCGGCCGCAGCCCGCCGCGACGCGGGGCGTGGCGCCGGACGATCAGGAAGGCGGCCAGGCAGACCGGGAGCTTGACCAGGAAGATCGCCCGCCAGCCGAGGTGGTCCAGCAGCAGGCCGCCGACCACCGGCCCGGTGATGGCACCGAGCGGACCGAGCGTCGCGGGCACGCTCATCGCCCGACCGCGCAGCTCGGGCCGGACGGAGGTCGCGGCGAGCACCGGCATCAGGACGAAGAGCACGGCGCCGAAGGCGCCCTGCGACAGCCGGGCCGCGATCAGCCAGCCGACCCAGGGGGCACAGGCGGCCAGGGCGCCGCACAGGGCGAAGCCGCCGACGGCGAGCAGCAGGGCCGACCGGGTGCCGACCTGGTCCAGCCAGCGTCCGGCGGGCAACAGCAGGGCGACGAGCGGGAGTTGGTAGCCAAGGGCGGCCCACTGGGCCACTCCGGGGGACACCTGCAGGCCGGTTGAGATGTCGGTCAGCGCGAGGTTGACCACGTTCATGTCGAGCATCGCGACGAACGACAGCAGGCCGGCGGCTATGACCAGGATCCAGCGGTCGGCCGAGGGTTGTTGACGATCTGTCAGGGATGTGGTGGTCGGGTGCGGTGGCGCCGCCATCGAGTCCCTCCGTTTCCCGTGCTGTCGTTCCGGACACCGCCTCGGCGGCGGGCTCCGGTACAGCAGTCGGGGGCGTGGGGGCTCCGGTTCCGAACACGTGGCGGAATTTTTTTCCGGGGCCCGGCGGGGGTTGGTGGGCGGCGCGCTTCAGCGAACAGCTGACAACTGACAGATTTCGAAATCTGTCAGTTGTCAGCTGTCATCTGTCATCCGTCGCCCGCTGACGGCGACCGCCACTCGGCAGGCGACCGTCACTCAGCAGGCGGCCGCGAGCTCCCCGGCCTCGGCGGCGCGCAGGCGTGCCACCAACTCCTCCCGCGCCCGGGCGACCCGGGAGCGCACGGTTCCGACGGGGCAGCCGGCGACCGCCGCGGCCTCCGCGTAGCTCAGGCCGACCACCTGTGTCAGGACGAAGGCCTCCCGTCGCTGAGCGGGCACCCGTTCGAGCAGGTCGCCGAGCGCGATGCCGTCCTCGAACCCGGCCGTCGGCGCGCCGCCCTGCCGCTCGGCGGCCTCCTGCCAGTCCGGCAGCACCGCGCAGCGAGGCCGGGCGGCCGCCATCCGGTACCGGTCGATCACCGTGCGCCGGGCGATCGAGAGCAGCCAGGTGCGGGCGGAGGAACGCCCGGCGAACGAGGGCAGGCCGCGCAGCGCGCGCAGGAAGGTCTCCTGGGCGAGGTCGTCGGCGGACTGCACGTCGGTCAGGTGGGCGACGAATCGCCAGACGTCCCGCTGGGTCGCGCGGACGAAGGCCTCGACGTCCGCTGACCGCCCGGAGCGGGCGGTCAGCGCCAGCGCGGTGAGCTGCTCGTCATCCACGGCGGCCCCCGACCCGGTCGGTCCCGGTGCCAGGGCCATGCGGAACGATGGTCATATGAGATGCGCGCAATTTCGCACGGCCCTGTCCGCCCGGCTGGACGGCGAACCGAGCGGTCTGCCGGAGGTCCGGCTGGACAAGCACGTCGCGCGCTGCACCGGCTGCCGGGACTGGCTGGCACGGGCGCAACGGCTGCGCGCTCAGGTGCGGACGGGCACCGCCGACGGGCCCTCGCCCGAGTGGTCGGCGCGGCTGCTGGTCCGACTGGGTGAAGACCGGACGGGAGAACAGCCCCCCGGGCCGCGGTAGCCGAGGCCGGGGCGCGCGGGGGAGTGTGAACGGTGGGACGGTAGCGCGGGCCGGAGCCGATGCGCCGTCGAAGTCAGGCATGGGAAGGTCCCGAGGGAAGGCGGGGGAACGGCACCGCGCAAGGCGGCGCCGTAGGTGTCCGTGGGCAGCCGCGCGGCACACCCGGACCCCGGGGGAGTCACGGCGGCGGGCGCGGGCCCGGGCCCTGACGGCGCGGCGGCGCGAAGGCACGGCCGTACGGCAGGGCGACCTGCCCGTCGCGAACGTCCCGGCGACCGGAGGCGGCCGGGGGTGAGGTGAGGAGCGGCGGGCGCGTCAGCAGGCGAGGGCGAGCGCCGGCGGCCCACGCCGGACCACGGCGTGCGTCAGCAGCACCGACCGGCAGGGCCGGGCCCGGTCGTCGGTCGGGCGGGGAGACGCCGGGGCCCGGTGGCCGAAGGGGCGCGCGAACAGCGCCACCAGCGGGAGCAGCAGCGCCCCCGCGACCACCGAGCCGAGCGCGCCGAGCAGCTCGAAGAGCCGGACCAGCGCCGCGTCACCGCGCCAGAGCAGGAGCGCGCACGCCAGCGCGGCGAGCACGTGGGCGGCGGTCATCCCCGGTGACAAGCCGTGGGACATCCCGTGCGCCATGGCGCGCGCCGGTGCGTGCGCCGGTCCGCCCACCAGATCCTGCGCCAATTCGTACGATCCGCCGCCGTGAAGAGTCCCGTCGGGCATCAGATGCGGCCCGGCGGGCATTCCCGCCGGCCCGGGAAGGTCCGGCCCCAGGGCCGTCGTCCCCGAGACCGCGTGGTGCGTGCCGGCGGTCGGCCGCAGGCTGCCGGCGCTCGGCGGGACGTCCGGGTCGATGCCCGCCATCCGCGCCAGTTCCGCCGGGGAGAGCCCACCGGGCACACGGTCGGGATTGCAGAGCAGCAGGGCGGCCCAATCCGTGGTGGCGAACCGGCCGAAGCCGCTGTCCCCCCGGGAGATCGCCCCGGCCTGTTCGAACAGCTGGTGCAGCGCGATCTGCGCCACCACCATCCAGAGGCTGATCACCCCGAGCCCGCGCCGTTTCCCGGCGAGCAGCCAGGTCAGTCCGAGGACCGCCCCGAGCGCTCCGGTCAGCACGGCCGGGGACACGCCGGATCCGGCCATCGCGACGTGCGCGGTGGCGGCCATCGCCACGCACAGCGCGGCGAAGACCACGGCGCGCAGCAGGCGGATCCGGTCGGTCATCACGATGGCACTCATCGTCGCACCCACACGGCCCGGCCCGTACCGCACCCTCCGGTCATGGCCGGTTCCGTGGCGTGAGACCATGCCCGGCCACTCGCCGCGCGGCCCGTCGGTCGACCCGTTCGACCGGGTTCGACCCGGGTTCGGCCCGGCTGTCGCACCGGCGCGCCGACCCGACCAGCCGCTCGTAGGACCATCGGGGCGGTTTGACAGCGCCGATCGCCTGCTCACTAAATGTGCTCCACCCAGTGCGGTGCGTACCGGGACGATGCCATCCAGAAGTAGGGAGGTCCGGTCTTGAAGACCCCGACGGATGCCTCGGCGCCCATCGCCGACACTGCCGAGTCCGCTGCCACCACGGAGCCGACGGTCCCGGCACAGGCGACCGCCCCGGAACAGGCGAAGGCCCCGGCCCAGGCCGAGGACCTCGTCGAACAGCCCGAGCCCGCTCCGGCCGAGGCCGAGGCCAAGGCCAAGGCCAAGGCCAAGGACAGGAACGAGGCCAAGAACGAGGCCGGGGCGCCGACCGAGCAGGTCGAGCAGGGCGAGGTCCTCGATCAGACGGCCTCCGCCGAGCAGGCCGTCTCCGCCGAACCCGCCGAACCGACCGACGCGGCCGAGGCCACCGAACCGGCTGAGCAGAGCGGTGCGGTGAAGGGCGCGGTGAAGGCCGAGAAGCAGCCGGAACGAGCCGAAGCCGCCGACCCGTCCCGGCGAACCGACGCCGCTGAACCCGCCGACCGGGCCGTGCCCGCCGATTCGGCCGAGTCCACCGACCCGTCGGAGGCGGAGGAACCGACCGACCCCGAGGCCGAGGCCGAGCCCGCCACCGAGCCCGAGCCCGCCGCTCCCGCGGACCTCGCCGACCCCCGCTTCTGGCAGCTGCCCGCCGCCGACCGCGCCGCCGCCTTCGCCGAGCTGCGCCGCCGCCCCGCCCCGGTGTTCTTCGGCGACCGCGCCGCCGGCAGGGGCTTCCACGCCCTGGTGCGCCACGCCGACGTGGTCGAGGCCAGCCGCACCCCCGCCGTCTTCCTCAGCGGCCCCGGCGTGACCACCCCCGTCCCGGCCCGCTGGGTCCGGCTGCTGTTCGGTGACTCGATGGTCAACCTGGACGACCCCCGCCACGCCCAGCTGCGCAAGATCGTCTCGCGGGCCTTCACCCCGCGACTGCTCGACCGGGTCGAGGAGGACGTCCGGCGGATCAGCACCGAGCTGGTCGACCGGATCGAGCGGGAGCGGCCGGAGGACTTCGTGACCGCGGTCGCCGCCGAACTCCCCTTCCAGGTGATCTGCACCATGATGGGCATCCCCGAGGAGCCGCGCCGCACCATCCTCGACCTGGTCAACCGCACCTCGGAGGACATCGGAGTGGGCCGCCCGCTGCGCCGCAGGCTCCGGGTGCCGGGGCGCGGGCTGCGGGCGCTCGCCCGGATGCAGGGCGTCGTCGCCGGGATCGGCCGCCAGCGCCGTCGGCGGCCGGAGGAGGACCTGATCTCCGCGCTGGTCACCGCCGACGTGGACGGCCGCCGGCTCACCGGGCGTGAGCTGGGTGCCTTCTTCAGCCTGCTGCTGGTGGCCGGGGTCGAGACCACCCGCAACGCGCTGGCTCACGGCCTGCACCTGCTGACCGTCAACCCCGAGCAGCGCGAGCTGCTGCTCGCCGACCTCGACGGCGCGCTCGACGGCGCGGTGGACGAGATGGTCCGCCACTCCGCGCCGATCATCCAGTTCAACCGGACCCTCGCCGTCGACCACGAGCTGGGCGGCCCGGGCGGCCACCTGCTGCGGGCGGGCGAGAAGGTCGCCCTGTTCTACGGCTCGGCCAACCGGGACGAGGAGGTCTTCCCCGACCCGGACGCCTTCGACATCACCCGCACGCCCAACCCCCACCTCGGCTTCGGCGGGGGCGGCCCGCACTACTGTCTCGGCGCGCACCTGGCCCGGCAGGAGATGACGGTGCTGTTCCGCGAGCTGTTCACGCGACTGCCCGAGGCGCGGTCGGTCGGCGAGCCGGAGCTCGTCCCGTCCAGCTTCGACCACCGGGTCCGCTCGCTGCGCTTCACCTTCTGACGGCCGGACCGGTTCCAGTCGGGCCACGCCGGGCGTGAGCCGTGCCGGGTCCGTGCCGTGCCGTGCCGGGCCCGAGCCGTGCCCGGCCGTGAGGCGGTGCGGGATCGGGCCGTGGTCCGGAGCAGGGCCCGGCCCCGGTGCGGGGCCGCCCCTACCCGGTCGGCTCCCACACCGCGTGGTCGTGCGCGAACAGCACCCGCAGCGGCGCGTGCTCCGCGACCCGGTCGAGCCAGGCCCGGTACCCGGGCAGCGGTGCGGCCACGCCTTCGTGCGCCGCCCGCCGGGCGAGCAGCGCCTGACCGTACTCGGAGGCGAAGTCGTAGGCCTGCCCGGCCAGCAGGACCGGCCCACCGCCCGGGCGGTCGACGAGCAACGACTGGTGACCCGCGGTGTGGCCGGGAGTGGGCAGCACCCGTACGCCCGGCCAGACCTCCTCCTCGCCGTCGAGCTCGCGGTACTCGGCGCCGGGGAAGTCGACCAGCGCGTCGATGGTGTGACCGCCGCGTCGGGCGGTGGCCAGCTCTTCGGCCTGGACCAGGACGGGCGTGCCGGCGAACAGCGGGTTGCCACCGCAGTGGTCGAAGTGCAGGTGGCAGTTGACCACCAGGTCGATGTCGGTGACGGCGACCCCGGCCGTGGCGAGCGCCTCCGGCAGCGGGCGGCGCACCGGACGGTAGTGCGCCTCGGTCTCCGGCTCGCCGCTGCCGATCCCGGTGTCGAACAACAGCAGTCCCTCCGGGCGCCGGACCAGGTACGCGAGCACCGGTTCCACCCGCGGCTCCGGACCTCCCACCTCGGCGGCCGGCCGGACGAAGTACCCCAGGTCGAGACGGCGGATCACACGCAATTCAGCCCCCATGTCGCAGTGCGTCGCGCTGCCCGTACGGGCAGCCGCGCAGGCCCCGGTTCGCACCCTACCCGCCGACCGGCAGCCCCCGGTCCGCCTTCACCTGCTTCATCGTCAGGTGCGAGTTGACCTGAGCGATGCCCGGCAGACCGGAGAGCACGTCGGTGATGAAGCGCTCGTACGCGGCTATGTCGGCCACCGCGATCCGCAGCAGGTAGTCCGGCTCGCCGAACAGGCGGTGCGCCTCGACCACCTCGGGCAACTCGGCCACCCGGCGCTCGAACTCGGCGACCGTCACCTGGTCCTCGTGACGCATGGTGATCGTCACGAAGGGCTGGAAGCCGCGCCCGACCGCCGCGCCGTCCAGCACCGCCCGGTAGCCGCGGATCACGCCGTCCTGTTCCAGTTGGCGCACCCGGCGCAGGCAGGGGGAGGGGGTGAGGTCCACCCGGGAGGCCAGCTCGGCGTTGGTCAGGCGGCCGTCCTGCTGGAGCTCGCGGAGGATTCTGCGGTCGATTCGGTCCATGGCGCAACATTCTGCCAAAGCGCCGCCCTGACCAGCATGAAGTGGCCATCGTGTGCCAGCCCGATCCGGCTACCTTCAGTGACCGCACCGGTTGCCGGGCCGCCGCGGCCCACCACCGGGACCGTCCTCGGTCATCATCCGCCGCGGCGTCCCCGGCCGACTGCCGGAACACCCCCGGCCCACCGCCGGAACACCCACCACGACGAGCACGACAGGCACGCCCACGCCCATGGACACCCACGCCCTCCTCCTCTTCCTCGGAGTCGACCTGCTGCTGGTCTGCACCCCGGGCCCCGACTGGCTCTACATCGCCGCCCGCGGCCTCGGCCAGGGCCGGCGCGCCGCGCTCATCGCGGTCGGCGGGGTCTGCGCCGGGTACGCCGTCCACACCCTGCTCTCCAGCGCCGGACTGGCCGCCGCGCTGCGCGCCGTCCCGGCCGCCCTGCCCGTGCTGCGCCTCACCGGCGCCGCGTACCTGCTGGTGCTGGCCGTCATGATGCTGCTCGCACTGCGCAAGGGCGGGGGCGCGTCCGCTCTCGCCGAGCCCAAGCCGCAGCCCACCGCGACGGTGCTGCGCCAGAGCATGCTGACCGCGTTGCTCAACCCCAAGGGACTGCTGCTCTACCTCTCCCTGGTGCCGCAGTTCGTCGACCCGGAGGCCGCGCTGCCGGTCGGCGGGCAGGTGCTCGCGCTCGGCTCGCTGAACGTGCTGGCCTGCGCGGTGGTGTACGGGCTGGTCGCGCACGCCAGCGGGCGCCTCGGCGGCCGGTTCGGCGGCACCCCGAAGGCGGCCCGCCGGATGACCATGGTCTCGGCGGTGCTGCTGATGCTGGTGGCGGGCGTCACAGCGACCGCCTGAGAAGGGGAGCACAATGCCGGGCATGACAGAACGTCCGCTACCCGCAGACACCGCCGGACCCGCCGGAGCCTTCAGAACCTCCGGAACCGCCGGGACGGTCGGAACCGCCGAGATCTCCGGGGCGGCCGGTGCCGCCGACCGCCCCACCGCCCACGCCTGGGCGGCCCTCGGCGGACCGGCCGAACTGCTGGAGCGGGTGGCCTTCCACGGCCCGGAGGACGTCCTGCCCTCCGGGCTGCCGGTGCGTCAGCTGGCCCGGGCCACCGTGGCGGTCTGCTCGCTGGCCGCCGCCGAACTCGCCGCCCACCGCGCCGGCGGCCCGGCTCCCGCTACCGGGAGCGGCCCGGAGCCCGTTCCCGGCCCCGTTCCCGGCCCCGTCCCCGTCCCCGCGCCCGTCCCCGCCGTCCGGGTGAACCAGGGCGCGGTCGCCACCGCCTTCATCAGCGAGCGACACCTGACGATCGACGGCCGCACGCCCGTCACCTTCGCCCCGCACTCCGGCTTCTGGCGCACCGCCGACGGCTGGGTGCGCACCCACGCCAACTACCCGCACCACCGCACCCGGCTGCTCTCCGCCCTCGGACTCGCCGCCGACGCCGGGCCCGAGCGGCTCGCCGAGGAGCTCGGCAAGCTGCCGGCCGGGCAGATCCAGGAGCGCGCGTACGAGGCAGGGGCGCTCGCGGTGGCAGTCGCGCCGGTGCGTCCGATCGGACACCCCCTTGTCGAGCACCTGGAGATCGATGCCACGGCCAGGTCCGCGCCCGTCCGCCCGCTCACCGAAGCCCCGGTGGACCGGCCCGCCGACGGGATCCGGGTCCTCGACCTCACCCGGGTGATCGCCGGGCCGGTGGCCACCCGGACCCTCGCCCTGCTCGGTGCCGACGTCCTGCGGATCGATTCGCCCCGGCTCCCCGAGGCAGAAGACGCCCACGCCGACACCGGCTTCGGCAAGCGCTCCACCCGCCTCGACCTCGCCGAACCGGCCGACCGCGCGCTCTTCGAGGAACTGCTCGCCACCGCCGACGTCGTCGTCAGCGGCTACCGCCCCGGAGCCCTCGACACCCACGGCCTCAGCCCCGACGCGCTGTTCGCCCGCCGGCCGGACCTGATCCTCGTCCAGCTCTGCGCCTGGGGCTGGACCGGCCCCTGGGCAGGGCGGCGCGGCTTCGACAGCCTGGTCCAGGCGGGCGTCGGCATCGCCGGCCACGAGGCCGCCCCCGACGGCCGTCCGGGCGTGCTGCCCGCCCAGGCCCTCGACCACGGCACCGGCTACCTCATCGCCGCCGCCGTCCTGCGGGCCCTCACCGACCAGCGCACCCGCCACCCCGGCGGCCGCCACCTGCGCTTCTCCCTCGCCGGTACGGCCGCCTGGCTGCTGCACGGCATCGAACCGGAGGCGCTACAGGGGACTGTGGACGAGCCGTACGACCCCTCCCGCTGGCTGACCGAGACCGACTCCGCGTACGGGCGGCTGCGCCACGCACTGCCGCCGATCGGGTACGAGGGCGCGCCCTCCGGCTGGTCGCGCCCCCCTGGGCGCTGGGGAACGGACGAGCCGGTCTGGCTGTGACGAGCCGGTCCGGCTGGGACGGCCTCGGGTGATCGGTGTCCGAGGCGCCTGGCAGCATCCCCGTCATGACCGCACACGCCACGGACTACACCTGGTTCGCCGAGCGCTACCCCGTCCTGGGTGAGGCGTACTGCCTCACCCAGGTCCAGGGGATCTCCGCCGACGAGCTGCTGCACCGCTTCGACGCCCTGCCCGGCCGTGAGGTCATCGGGCTGGACGCGGTGATCGCGGCCTGGGAGTCCTTCGAGGACGGGGAGGACGAGGGGGACGAGGGGGATGAGGAGGACGAGGAGGACGAGAGGGACGGAGAGGCCGACGGAGGGGCCAGGGACCTGTTCGACTCCGAGGACGACCGGTTGCTCGTAGCCGTCGCCGAACTCGGCGGCTGGGCGCTCGGCGTGGAACCGTTCGGCTACCTCGGCACCCTGGACGAGGTCGTTCCCCGGCTCGGCGAGGGCACCCGGCTGGTCTCGCACTTCCGCAACTCCATGGCGGTCGACCACTTCCATTGGTGGGAGCACGGCACGCGGCGACTTCACTTCGAGCCGCTCTTCCCCGGCCGGCGGGACGGCTCGGACGCCGAGGCTCCCGGCGTCCCCGAACTGCTGACCGCCTGCGGCTTCGAGCCGGAGACGGAGGCGTACGACCTGCACACCGCGGCCACGTTCGCCCTCGCCGAGCGGCTGACCGGCGTCCGGCTCGATCCGGAACGCCTGGAGGCCGCCACTTTCCGGATCGGTTACGCCCCTCACCCGTGACCCGGTGCACCTGTGATCTGCTGCGCCCGTGACCCGCTGCGCCCGTGACCCGCTGCGCCCGTGACCCGCTGCGCCCAACAGTGAGGCCGTGCCCCGGTGGGACACGGCCTCGCAGCGGCACGGGGTGGAGGTGTCAGACCCCCGACGGGATCTGCTTGGCCCGGCTGCGGACCTGGAGCGCCGTCACGATCTCGACCAGCCCGAGGATCACCAGCCAGCACCCGGCCAGCACGGTCAGCGCGGCGATCGACCCGACCGGCCACACCATCAGCAGCACGCCGGCCAGGGTGTTGGCCACGCCCGCGAAGGCCTGCCAGCCGCGGGCGGGCATCAGCGGGTCGGAGATGGCGGCGGCGAGCTGGGTGATGCCGCGGAAGAGCCAGCCGATCCCGATCCAGAGGGCGAGCAGCAGCAGGGACTGCACGGCGCTGCGGAAGCAGAGCAGCCCCAGCAGTACGCAGATCGCGCCGCTGATGAAGGCCAGTACCCGCAAGGCGGTGGTGGCGTGGGTGCCGAACGCGGCGACCAACTGCACGATGCCGATCACCAGGAGATAGAGGCCGAACAGCACACCCACCACCAGGAGCGTCTCCTTGGGCCAGGCGAAGACCACGATCCCGAGGGCGAGCGAGGCGAGTCCGGCGACCAGCAGGACCTGCCAGGCGGCCTTGGCGAGCAGTCCGAGCGGACCCTGGACCGGGGAACCGTCGGGGGTGATGATCGGGGAGACCACGGTGGCGCACTCCTCGGGTTGGCGCCGGTCGACGGGTCGGGGCTGACGTGTGACGTGCGGGTCGGGTGACGCGCGCGACTCACGAGGCGTACGGGACGGCCGGCTGCTGGGCAGGGAACGAACCCCAGCCTCTCCGCGCCGACATCGGACCGCGCGCCGGATACGGCCGTTCGGGTGATTCACGGCGGTCGCCGGAACGTCATGTTCCGGACATTTTCTGCCGATACCATCCTTCGATATGACTTCTGAAGGGTGGGGGACCCCTCCGGTCGAACCGATCAGCCAGCACTACATCGTCTGCGGGGGCAACGCGCTGGCCCATCGACTGGTCCTGGAACTCGTCGAACACTACGACGTGCCGGTCGTCGTCCTGGTCGCCGACCGGACCCGCGACCACGCGCCGCAGATCGAGCAACTCGCCGGCGTCGCCGCGGTCGTGGAATACGCCAGTGTCACCGAGGAGGCGCTGCGCGCGGTGTCCATCGGCACCGCACGCGGTCTCGCCCTGGTCGAGGGAAGCGACCAGGAGAACATCCACGCCGCGCTCAGCGCCCAGAACCACAACCCGGACATCCGCATCGTGTTCCGGATGTTCAACCAGCGGCTCGGCGAGAACATCGAGCGGCTGCTCAAGAACGGAGCCGCGCTCTCCGGATCCGCCACAGCCGCCCCGGCCTTCGCCTCGGCCGCACTCGGACGGCCCAACTCGGTGGAGGTGGAAGGGCGTTACCTGCACATCGCGTTCGACGACGACATCACCTCCGACCGGATCTGCGTGGTCGCCGACCACATCGACCGGCAGGACGTCGGCAGGATGCGGCTGCTGCCCGAGCAGCGGGGGGACTCGGCCGATTTCGTGCGGCTCGCCAGCGAGTTCGGCGACGACGGCCCGATCCGCGCGGGCGGTGCGCGGCGCGAACCGGTGCCGCCGGCCGCCCCGGAGCCCGAGCAGGGCGGCAGGGCCGCGCTCCAGGCGCTGCGGATCGAGCCCCGGGAACCGATCGACTGGACACGGCGGCTGCGCTGGCGGCTGCTCGACACCATGCGCTTCTTCACCAGCGCCCGGATGCGGCTGGTGCTGCTCACGGCCCTCGCGGCGGTGCTGCTGGCCTTCGGGGTGCTCTGGTACCTCAACCGGAACTTCGGCTGGACCGTCTACATCGCGCTGCTCGACCTGGCCGGCGCCGCTCAGCCGGACCAGCTCTCCGACATCGCCTCCGGGACGGGCACCGGCGGGTTCTGGCAGCGGGTCGCGCAGGTGGTGATCACCATCTGCGGGATCACCTTCGCGCCGGTGGCCACCGCCATCGCGGTCGAGGTGCTGGGCTCCGGGAGGCGCGGGCAGCCGCGCAACCCCGGGGCGGGCACCCGGGACCACGTGATCGTCGTCGGCCTCGGCAACGTCGGCACCCGGGTGGCGACCCAACTGCACGACATGGGAGTGCCGGTGGTCTGCATGGAGCGGGACCCGCAGGCGCGCGGCATCGCCGCCGTACGGGCCCTGGGGATTCCGGTGGTGATCGGCGACGGTCCGTTCGAGCAGCAACTGCGCCGGGCGCGGCTGAAGCACAGCCGGGCGCTGGTCGCGGTCAGCGGGGACGACGCCACCAATCTGGAAGCGGCTCTCGAGGCACGCCACGGGAATCCCGAAGTCCGGGTGGTGGTGCGGCTGTTCGAGGACGACTTCGCCAGTCACTTCTACCGGACGCTGGACAACGCGGCCTCCCGGTCGGTGTCCTACCTGGCCGCGCCCGCCTTCGCGGCGGCGCTGATGGGGCGCGAGGTGCGGGGCACGCTGTCGGTGCTCCGGCACGTGCTGCTGATCGCCGAGCTGAAGGTGGAGGACGGCAGCAGGCTGATCGGGCTGAACCGGCACGACCTGGAGGACCCGGGCGGCGTCCGGGTGATCGCCGCGCGTTTCTCGCACGGCGGGCCGTTGCAGTGGAACTTCCCGGACCGCACCCGGCGGCTCGCCCCGGGTGACCAGATCGTGGTCGCCGCCACCCGCAGCGGGCTCGCCCGACTGAACACGGTGGCGGTCGAGGAGTGAGCGCGGGGGAGGGGAGAGGGGCGGCGGCCGGCGGCTGATGGCGGGGCGGCGGACAGCCGGCAGGTGACGGAGTTCAGCTGACAGATTTCAACATCTGAAACCTGAAAGCTGAACTCTGTCGACTGTCATCCGTCCGCCGTCCGCCGTCCGTCCTCGTCAGCGGTTGGTGAACTCCGGCGGGCGCTTCTCGGCGAAGGCCGCCATGCCCTCCTTCTGGTCCGCCGTGGCGAAGGCCGCGTGGAAGAGCCGGCGCTCGAAGCGGACGCCCTCGGCGAGGGTGGTCTCGAAGGCGCGGTTGACGCTCTCCTTCATCATGACCGCCGCCGGGGCGGACATCGCCGCGACCGTCTCGGCGGTGGCCAGCGCCTCGGACAGCAGCTGGTCCGCCGGGACGATCCGGGAGACCAGCCCGGCCCGCTCCGCCTCCTCGGCGCCCATCATCCGCCCGGTCAGGCACAGCTCCATGGCCTTCGCCTTGCCGACCGCCCGGGTGAGGCGCTGCGAGCCGCCGATGCCGGGGATGACGCCGAG
This sequence comes from Kitasatospora sp. NPDC056783, assembly GCF_042789895.1. Lineage (NCBI taxonomy): Bacteria > Bacillati > Actinomycetota > Actinomycetes > Kitasatosporales > Streptomycetaceae > Kitasatospora > Kitasatospora sp. NPDC056783. The sequence goes on along the minus strand of NZ_JBHUAF010000003.1, from coordinate 33,807 downwards.
CTTGATCTCCGGCTGCCCGAACTTGGCGGTGTCCGCCGCCAGCAGGATGTCGCACAGCATCGCCAGCTCGCACCCGCCGCCCAGCGCGAACCCGGCCACCGCCGCCACCACCGGCTTGCGCAGCGCGCCGAGCCGGTCCCACGGGCCCAGCCAGTCGTCGAGGTAGACGTCCGGGAACCGGTTGCCCTGCATCTCCTTGATGTCGGCGCCGGCCGCGAAGGCCTTCTCCGAGCCGGTGATCACCAGACAACCGATCTCCGGGTCCCGGTCGAAGGCGGTGGCGGCGGCCACCACCTCGTTCATCAGCTGGGTGTTGAGCGCGTTGAGCGCCTTGGGCCGGTTGAGCGTGATCAGCCCCACCCGGCCCTTGCGCTCGACCAGGATCGTTTCGTAGGTCTCGGTCTCGGTCATCGCCGTCGACTCCCATGTCCGCTGCTAGGCGCCGTACGGGCGCGCCCTGACCACCCAACGATCTACGACGCGCCCCGCCTCGCGCCAGTCTTGGTATGCGAGACGCCGGTCACCAGGTGGCGGGGCGGGCGCGGTGTCGGTCAGAACCGAACGCCGTAGCGCTCGGCGGCCCGCCGTACGGTTTCCGCCCTGACCTCGCCCCGACGGGCCAGCGCGGCGAGCGCCGCGACCGTCACCGACTCGGCGTCCACCCCGAAGTGGCGTCGCGCCGCCGTCCGGCTGTCCGAGAGGCCGAAGCCGTCGGTGCCCAGCGAGGTCCAGTCCTGTTCCACCCAGGGGCGGATCTGGTCCGGTACCGCGCGCATCCAGTCGCTGACCGCCAGCACGGGTCCGGGCGCCCCTGCCAGCGCCCGGGTGACGTACGGGACCCGGGCTGCCGCACCGGTGCCGGCCGCCGCCTGCGCCAGGTTCGCCGCGTCGCAGTGCAAGGCCTCGCGGCGCAGTTCCGTCCAGGAGGGCGCGGACCAGACGTCGGCCGCCACGCCCCACTCCTGGCCGAGCAGTCGCTGCGCGGCCAGGGCCCAGCGCACGGCGGTGCCGGACGCGAGCAGTTGGAGCCTCGGGGCGTCGGCGGGCAGTACGGTCGGAAGGTTCGCGGCGTCCGCGGCGTCCGCGGCGTCCGCGGTGCGGTAGCGGTAGAGGCCGCGGAGGATGCCGTCCAGGACCTCGTCGCCGGCCGGGAGCGCCGGCTGCGGCAGCGCCTCGTTGTAGACGGTGAGGTAGTAGAACACGTCCTCGCCCAGCGGGTGTTGCTCGCTGCCGCCGTACATCCGGCGCAGGCCCTCGCGGACGATCGCGGCCACCTCGTAGCCGAAGGCCGGGTCGTAGCAGAGCGCCGCCGGATTGGTGGAGGCGATCAACTGCGAGTGGCCGTCGGCGTGTTGCAGGCCCTCGCCGGTCATGGTGGTGCGTCCGGCGGTGGCGCCGATCAGGAAACCGCGTCCCAGCTGGTCGGCCAGCGCCCACATCTGGTCGGCGGTGCGCTGCCAGCCGAACATCGAGTAGAAGATGTAGAACGGGACGACCGGCTCGCCGTGGGTCGCGTACGCGGTCGCGGCGGCGGTCAGCGAGGCCATCGAACCGGCTTCGGTGATGCCCTCGTTGAGGATCTGGCCGGTGGCCGACTCCTTGTAGTGGAGCAGTTGGTCGCGGTCGACCGGGTCGTAGGTCTGCCCCAGCGGGGAGTAGATCCCGGCGGTCGGGAAGAGCGACTCCATGCCGAAGGTGCGTGCCTCGTCCGGCACGATCGGCACCCAGCGGTGGCCGGTCTCCTTGTTCCGCATCAAGTCCTTGACCAGTCGGACGAAGGCCATGGTGGTGGCGATCTCCTGGCTGCCGGAGCCCTTGAACAGGGCCGCGAACGGCTTGTCCGGCAGCTCGGGCAGCGGAGTGAAGCGCACCCGGCGGGCGGGTGCGGGGCCGCCGAGGGCGGCGCGGCGTTCGCGCAGGTAGCGGGCCTCCGGCGAGTTCGCGCCGGGGTGCGCGTACGGTGGCAGCTCACCGTCCAACGCGGAGTCCGGGATGGGGAGTTCGAGCAGGTCCCGCATGGCCCGGAACTCCGGTCCGGAGAGCTTCTTCATCTGGTGGTTGGCGTTGCGGGACTCGAAGCCGGGGCCGAGCGTCCAGCCCTTGACGGTCTGCGCCAGCACCACCGTGGGCGCGCCCCGGTGCTCCAGCGCCGCACGGTAGGCCGCGTACACCTTGCGCGGCTCGTGGCCGCCCCGGGAGGTGGCGACGGTCTCGACGAGCCGCCGGTCGTCCAAGGAGTCGAGAAGCGACCGCAGTTCGGGCGAGTCGCGGCAGAGGTGATCGCGGATGTACCCGGCGTCGGAGGCCGCGTAGGTCTGGAACTGCCCGTCCGGTACCTCGCCCAGCCGGCGGATCAGCGCTCCGGTGGTGTCACGGGCCAGCAGGCCGTCCCAGGCCTCGCCCCAGAGCGACTTGACCACGTTCCAGCCGGCCGCGCGGAACCGGCGTTCGAGCTCCTGCACGATCTTGCCGTTGCCGCGCACCGGTCCGTCCAGGCGTTGCAGGTTGCAGTTGATCACGAAGGTGAGGTTGTCCAGCTCCTCCCGTGCCGCCAGGGTGAGCGCGGCGGTGGCCTCCGGCTCGTCCATCTCGCCGTCGCCGAGGAAGGCCCACACGTGCGAGCCGGAGGTGTCCTTGATCCCGCGCGCGGTCAAGTACCGGTTGAACCGGGCCTGGTGGATGGCCGAGAGCGGCCCGAGGCCCATCGAGACGGTCGGGAACTCCCAGAACCACGGCAGCCGGCGTGGGTGCGGGTAGGAGGGCAGGCCGTCGCCGCCGGCCTCCTGCCGGAAGTGGTCCAGCCGGTCCACGGAGATCCGGCCCTCCAGGTACGCGCGGGCGTAGACGCCGGGTGCGGCGTGGCCCTGCACGTACAGCTGGTCGCCGGAGCCGTCGGCCTCCTTGCCGCGGAAGAAGTGCTGGAATCCGACCTCGTACAGCCAGGCGGCGGAGGCGTAGGTGGCCATGTGGCCGCCCAGGCCGCCGCGGTGGTTGCCCCTGGTCACCATGGCGGCGGCGTTCCAGCGGTTCCAGGCGGTGATCCGGCGCTCCATCTCCTCGTCGCCGGGGAACTCCGGTTCGGCGGCGGTGGGGATGGTGTTGACGTACGGGGTGTCCAGTAGCGGGGGGACGTCGAGGCGCCGCAGTTCCGCGTGTTCGACGAGGCGGCGCAGCAGGTGGGCGGCACGGTTCGGTCCACCGAAGTCGCGGGCGGCGTCCAGGGACGCGCGCCACTCGGCGACCTCTTCGGGGTCCTGGTCGGGAAGCTGGTCGAGCTGGGACACGGGTGGTTCCCCTTTATCGGTGCGCTTCAGATACCTATTCCGGGATGCGGAATAGTTTTTCTCTCCATGGAACTATCTGGACGGTAGAGAGCGCTGGAGTCGTCCGTCAATGGGTACTCGCGGGTAGTTTGAGCGATGATCGATCATCTTTGTGCGAACTCATGGTCATCTGGAACGGGCGCGCCGGTGACTCAGTCGGAGTGCCGGGCGTACGCCAGGACGTGCTCGGCCAGCAGTCGCCCCGCCTCCGGGTCCTGGCGACGGAAGGCTTCGATCAGCGGCCGGTGGTCGGCGGCGTTCTCGTGCAGCTCCGGCCGGATCCGGTGCAGCGACAGCACCGTCCACACCTCGACCCCGAGGCCCTCCCAGGTCCGCAGCAGCGTCCCGTTGCCGGACGCGGCCACGACCTCGCGGTGGAAGGCCACGCCGTGCCGGGCTTGGCCGAGGGCGTCGCCGGCCGCCGCGGCCGCCGCCATCCGCTCCGCGTGCCGCTCCAGGGCGGTGGTGTCCCCGGCCAGTCGGACCACCGCCGACTCGGCGGCCAGCCGCTCCAGCGCCGCCCGCACCTGGTAGACCTCGCGCAGCTCGGCCGGGCCGATCTCGCGCACCCGTACGCCCCGGTTGGGCTCGGCGTCCAGCAGCCCGAGCGCCTGGAGCGCGCGCAGCGCCTCGCGGACCGGTGCCTGGCTGACGTTCAACTCGACGGCCAGGCGCCGCTCGACGATCCGGTCGCCCGGCTGCCAGCGGCCGGTCAGCAGGCCCTCCAGCAGCAGCCCGCGAACCTGCTCGCCCAACGGCACCCGGGACAGCGGGTCGGCGTTCGGGTCGGCGTTCGGGGCGTTGCCCGGGTCGGCTTCCGGGGCGACGCGGCCGGTGTGGCCTGTGCGGCCGGTGGGGCCTGTCGGTTCGGCGTAGCCGGTGGGGGTGGCGGCGTCGGTCGGGGTGGACGGCGGGACGGGGTGGTTCACGGCGGGCTCCAGGTGTGCCGGTGGGGGAGTCGGGGCCGCGGGGTCAGGCCAGGCCGAGCTCGTCGCCCTCGCGCGGGGCGAAGTAGCGCGCGACGTCCGCCTCCGTCACCCCGGCGAGCGTGGCGGGCTTCCAGCGGGGAGCGAGGTCCTTGTCGATCACCTGGGCGCGGATGCCCTCGACCAGGTCGTGACTGTCCAGGGCGGCGCACGAGACCCGGTACTCCTGGTCGAGCACCGCCTCCAGCGAGGGGAGCCCGCGGGCGCGGCGCAACGCGGCCAGGGTGGCCTTGACGGCGGTGGGGGAGTTCGCCAGGACCGCTTCGGCGGCCTCCTTCGCCTCCGGGACGCCGGAGTCGAACAGGCGGTCGACGATCTCCTCGACGGTGTCGGCCGCGTAGCAGCTGTCGATCCAGGCCCGCTGGGCGGCCAGTTCGGCGGGCGGCGCGGGCTCGGTGTGCGCGGAGACCAGCGCGGTGACTCGGGCGTCGACCTCGGCGGTGCCGTCGGCGGTCGCGGTCGCGGTCGTGGCCGCGGCGCTCCGGCCCAGGGCGGCGAGCAGCTCCGGGACGCGCGCCGAGGGGACGAAGTGGTCGGCGAACCCGCACAGCAGGGCGTCGCCCGGGCCCATCGAGGCGGAGGTCAGGCCGAGGTGGGTGCCCAACTCGCCCGGAGCGCGGGCGAGCAGACGGCTGCCGCCGACGTCCGGGACGAGGCCGATCCGGGTCTCGGGCATCGCGACCCGGGAGCGTTCGGTGACGATCCGCACCGTGCCGTGGGCGGACACGCCGACGCCGCCGCCCATGGTGACGCCGTCCAGGACCGCGACGTACGGCTTCGGGTAGCGGGCGATCAGCGCGTTCAACCGGTACTCGTCGCGGAAGAACGCCCGGGCGCCGGCCCCTCCGGCCTTGGCCTCGTCGTGGATCATGCGGACGTCGCCGCCCGCGCACAGGCCGCGCTCGCCGGCGCCGGTCAGCGCCACGGCCCGTATCCGGTCGTCCTCGGCCCAGTCGTCCAGGGTGGCGCGCAGGGCGATGACCATGTCGCGGGTGAGCGAGTTGAGTGCCCGCGGGCGGTTCAGCACGATCCGTCCGACGCCGCCGTCCAGGAACGTCCGGACCTCCGCCACCTGTGCGCTCATCGGGCCCGCTCCCGTCCCTCGGCGGCTCCGACACCCGTCGGCGCCGGTCGATGTCAGCCGATTCCTGGGCCCACCGTACCGGGGAGGCGGGGAGGCGTGATCACCGGACGAACAAATGACAGCTGACAGATTTCAACATCTGAAATCTGTCAGCTGTCATCCGTCAGCTGCTACCCGTCATCCGTTACCGGCGACCCGCCGCCCGTCACCCGCGGCCCCGCCCGAGGCCCCTCAGCCCCGCACGCGCCCGGTGACCTCGCCGAAGCCGATCACCGCACCGTCCGGTCCGGGCGCCGTGGCCGTGATGGCGACCTCGTCGCCGTCCTCCAGGAAGGTCCGGGTCGTCCCGTCCGGGAGCTTCAGCGGCTCCTCGCCGTTCCAGGTCAGCTCGATCAGCGCGCCCCGGGTCTCCGGCTCCGGTCCGCTGACCGTCCCGGAGGCGAACAGGTCGCCGGTGCGCAGCGAGGCGCCGTTGACGGTCATGTGGGCCAGTTGCTGCTGCGCCGTCCAGTACATGGTGGCGAACGGAGGCCGCGAGACCGGGTGCCCGTTCAGCCGGATCTCCATCGCCAGGTCCAGGCCCCACGGCTCGCCGCCCCGGTCGTCCAGGTACGCCAGCGGCTCGACGTCGCGCCGCGGCGGCGCCACCCGGGCGTGCTCCAGGGCGTCCAGCGGGACGATCCACGGCGAGACCGAGGTGGTGAAGGACTTGCCGAGGAACGGGCCGAGCGGCACGTACTCCCAGCCCTGGATGTCACGCGCGGACCAGTCGTTGACCAGGCAGACGCCGAACACGTGCTCGCGGAAGTCGTCCAGCGCGACCGGCCGGCCCAGCTCCGACGGGGTGCCCACGACGAAGCCGACCTCGGCCTCGATGTCCAGTCGGCGCGTCGGCCCGAAGGTCGGAGCGGCGTCGGCGGGCGCCTTGCGCTGCCCGTGCGGCCGCACCACCGGGGTGCCGGAGACCACGACGGTGCCCGCCCGCCCGTGGTAACCGATCGGCAGGTGCTTCCAGTTGGGGGTGAGCGGCTCCGAGCCGGGGCGGAAAATCCGGCCCAGGTTGGTGGCGTGGTGCTCCGAGGCGTAGAAGTCGACGTAGTCGGCGACCTCGAACGGCAGGTGCAGCTCCACCTCGTCCGCCGGCAGCAGCGCGGGCGTCAGCGCCTCGCGGAAGGACTCGTCGGTGAGCCAGGTGGTGAGGTCCGCCCGGACCCGGGTCCAGACCGGCCGGCCGGCCGCCATCAGCGGGTTGAGCGAGTCCGCGTCCAGCAGCTCCGACGGCGCGCCGGCCGCGCGGGCGGCCGCCCCGGCGTCCAGGACGAAGTCCCCGACGCGCACGCCGATCCGGCGCCGCCCGGGCTGGTCGGCGGCGGTGAAGACGCCGTACGGCAGGTTGTGCACGCCGAACGGCGAGTCCTGGGCGCTGGCGAGCCAGCAACGGGGGGTGGTCAACGGTCCTCCTGGTGCAGTGGACTGGGCGACGGGAGCAGGCCGAGCGCGGCCAGGTCGTCCAGGGGCTCGGCGATGCTACAGGTGCCGAACGCGGTGAACGAGTTGCGGATCACCGTGACCTGACGATCCGTCAGCGCGTGTACCGCCTTGGCCAGCGCCTCGCCGTCGCGCTCCGCCAGCACCGCCGCGGCCGCGGCCCGGTCGGTCTCCTGCGCGGCCAGCAGCACGTTCAGGAAGCCGTGGTGCTCGAAGCCGGTCTCCGGATCGGTGTGCCGGACGGCGTTGTGCAGCCCGGCCGTGCACTTGTAGGGCAGTCCGCGCCGGGCGCAGCCGGTGAGGAAGGCGGCCAGCTCCTCCTCGTCGGGGAACGCCTCGGCGACCAGTCCCCCGGTGCGGAACTTCGCCCGGTACGGGCTGTCCACCAGCACGTCCAGGACGGCGTCCAGCCCGTCGCCGCGCAGGAGTTCGCGCGGCAGCTCGATGGCGGCGGGGACGTCCGGCGGCAGCAGCCGGTCCAGGGCGGCCACCGCCTCGGCGACGTCCCGAGTGGCCAGCTCGACACCGGCCGGCTCGAACGGTGCGGCGGCGGCGAGCGCCGGGGCGAGCTCGGCGCTGCCCCCCGGCAGCACCAGCCCGACCTTGAGCGGCGGGTCGCCCGCCACCACCGATCCGTCCGCCCCCGCCGTGCCCCCTTCGACCCCGGCGGCCGTCACCGCCGTGGCGCCTCCGACCGTGGAAGTGCCCGTGGCCTCGGGGGAGTTCTTGACCGCGGCGGCCAGCTCGCCGAGCCGGCCCGCCCCGCAGAGGAGCGGGCCGACCGCCTCGGCGTACCAGGCGGCGCGGTGCGCCCGGTGCGCGGGCACCGCCCGGACGATGGGCAGGTTCCCCGGGGGGAACACCGCCGCGTCGTCGAACAGGCCGCGGAACAGTTCGGGAATCGTGATCCCCGGAGACGGCGCGCTCATCGTCCGGGCCCCCGACCGGACCAGGTCCAGGCGTAGCCGGGGTCCTCGCCGGCCCGGCCGCCCTCGCCGAGCTCGAGCGGGCGGAAGGTGTCCACCATGACGGCCAGCTCGTCGAAGAACTCCACGCCGATGCTGCGCTCGTAGGCTCCCGGCTGCGGCCCGTGGGTGTGCCCGCCCGGGTGCAGCGAGATGGAGCCCTGGCCGATGCCCGAGCCCTTGCGGGCCGCGTAGTCGCCGCCGCAGTAGAACATGACCTCGTCGCTGTCCACGTTGGCGTGGTAGTACGGCACCGGGATCGACAGCGGGTGGTAGTCCACCTTGCGCGGAACGAAGTTGCAGATCACGAAGCCGTCGCCCTCGAACACCTGGTGGGCCGGCGGCGGCTGGTGGACCCGGCCGGTGATCGGCTCGTAGTCCTTGATGTTGAAGGCGTACGGGTAGAGACAGCCGTCCCAGCCGACCACGTCGAAGGGGTGGTGCGGCACGGTGTAGCGGGTGCCCGAGACCCCGTTCGCGCCGCGGTGCTTGACCAGCACGTCGACGTCCCCGGGGGCGTCGACCAGCAGCGGTCCGACCGGTCCGCGGAAGTCCCGCTCGCAGTACGGCGCGTGCTCCAGCAGCTGCCCGTACTTGGACAGGTAGCGCTTGACCGGGCTGATGTGGCTGTTCGCCTCGATGCAGTACGCGCGCAGCGGTTCGTCGCCGGCCGGCACCCACCGGTGGGTGGTGGCGCGCGGGATGATCACGTAGTCGCCCTGCCCGACCTCGATCGAGCCGAACACCGTCTCGAGCGTGCCGGAGCCGGACTCGACGTACACGCACTCGTCGCCGAGCCCGTTGCGGTAGAGCTCGCTCGGGGCCCCGGCGGCGACGTACGAGAGCCGTACGTCGCCGTTGCCGAGGACGAGCCGACGGCTGCCGACGACGTCCGCGGACTTCCAGTCCTGGTCCGCGAACAGCGAGTGCAGCTTGAGGTGACGGGGGAGGAGCGGATGGTTGGGCACCGTGGACTGGTCCGGCAGCTCCCAGGGCACCGCGTTGACCACCGCCGAGGGGATGCCCCGGTGGTAGAGCAGTGAGGAGTCCGAGGAGAACCCCTCCTCGCCCATCAACTCCTCGTAGTAGAGCCCGCCTTCGGGGGTGCGGTGCTGGGTGTGCCGCTTGGGCGGGATACTGCCCAGCTGCCGGTAGTACGCCATCTCCGTGGTCCTCCTCGACCGTTCGTCAGTGCCGGCGCCGAATCAGGGTCGGCCGACGCTCACAGGTTGCCGCGGCGGTCCTGCTCGCGCTCGATCGACTCGAAGAGCGCCTTGAAGTTGCCCTTGCCGAAGCCGAGCGAACCGTGCCGCTCGATGAACTCGTAGAAGACGGTGGGGCGGTCGCCGATCGGCTTGGTGAAGATCTGGAGCAGGTAGCCGTCCTCGTCGCGGTCGACCAGGATGCCGCGCTTCTTCAGCTCCTCGATCGGCACCCGGACCTTGCCGATCCGCTCGCGCAGCTCCGGGTCGTCGTAGTAGGCGTCCGGGGTGGAGAGGAACTCCACGCCGCGCGCCCGCAGCACGTCCACGGTGGTGAGGATGTCGTTGGTGGCGAGTGCCATGTGCTGGCAGCCGGGGCCGGTGTAGAACTCCAGGTACTCGTCGATCTGGGACTTCTTCTTGGCGATGGCCGGCTCGTTGAGCGGGAACTTCACCCGGTGGTTGCCGCTGGCGACGACCTTGGACATCAGCGCGGAGTAGTCGGTGGCGATGTCGTCGCCGACGAACTCGGCCATGTTCACGAAGCCCATGACGCGGTTGTAGAACGTCACCCACTCGTTCATCCGGCCCAGCTCGACGTTGCCGACGGCGTGGTCGAGGGCCTGGAAGAGGCGCTTGGGCGTGCCCTCCGGGTGGGTGACCTTGCTCTGCGCGACGACGTAGCCCGGAAGGTACGGGCCGTTGTAGCGGGAGCGGTCGATCAGGGTGTGGCGGGTCTCGCCGTAGGTGGCGATGGCCGCGCGGCGCACGGTGCCGTTCTCGTCCGAGACGTCGTTCGGCTCCTCCAGGACGGTGGCGCCGGTCGCGCGGGCGTGCTCGATGCACTTGTCGACGTCCGGGACCTCCAGGGCGAGGTCGACGACGCCGTCGCCGTGGCGGCGGTGGTGGTCGAGCAGCGGGCTGTCCGGCTGGACGCCGCCCTTGATCACGAAGCGGCAGGAACCGGAACGGAGCACGTAGGCCTTGCGGTCCCGGCGGCCGGTCTCCGGGCCGGAGTAGGCGACCAGCTCCATGCCGAAGACGACCTGGTAGAACTGGGCCGTCTGGGTGGCGTTCCCGACGACGAAGACGACGGCGTCCTGGGCCGTCACCGGGAACGGGTCGGCGGCCGCGTCGTGCTCGACGAGGCCGACGAGGCGGCGCAGCTGGTCGGCGTCAAGACCGGCCTCGCGCTCCTCGGGGGTCAACTCAAGGGCGTGGGACTGCGGGGTCATCGCTCGTTCCTCCACTTCGGGCCTCGTCGTCGAGGCTTCCGCTGGATCGCGACCGCACCGCGAACGGGTGGGCGGTGTGGTTGCGGAGAGCTTGCTACTGTCCGAGGGGTTGGGCAACAGGTCGTTTTTTGACTGCTCAATGTGTACAAGCTGATCAGAAAATCCCGCTGTCGGCTGCGCAAAATGCGCTGCTGACCGGGGGTGATGTCCGAGGTCTGCGCAATGGGACACTCAGCTGCTTCCGGGGCCGGTGGGGCGCGGGAGATGGCGGAGGAACCAGTCCGAGGCCAGCTCGGCGACCCGGTCCAGCGTCCCCGGCTCCTCGAACAGGTGGCTCGCGTGCGGCACCACCGCGAGCCCGGTCTCGCAGCGCAGCAGGCTCCGGGCCCGCCGGTTGAGGTCGAGCACGGCGGGGTCCAGCGAGCCGACGACGAGCAGCGTCGGGGCGCGCACCCGGGCCAGCGCGTCCGGCGGGGCGAGGTCCGGGCGACCGCCCCGGGAGACCACGGCGCGCACGGCCGGCCCCAGTTCGGCGGCGGTGTGCAGCGCGGCGGCCGCGCCGGTGCTGGCACCGAACAGGCCGAGGGGCAGGCCCGGCGTCTCGGGCACGGCGGCGTCCCCACGACCGGCCCCATGACCGTCCCCGGCACCGTCCCCGCCCAGTTCGCGGGCGACGGCGGTCAGCCGGGCACCCAGCAGCGCCACGTCGAACACGTTCCGCCGGTCGGCCTCCTCGGCCTCGGTGAGCAGGTCGAACAGCAGCGTGGCCAGCCCGGTGCGGTTGAGGTGGTCGGCGACGTACCGGTTGCGTGGGCTGTGCCGCCCGCTGCCACTGCCGTGCGCGAAGACGACGACCCCGCGCGCCCCGGCCGGGACGGTCAGCCGGCCCGCGAGGCGGACCCCGGCGACGGGCAGCGGCAGCTCGCGGTCGACCCCGGCGGAGGAGGGGAGCGGATCGTCGTCGGCCGCGGCGAGCAGTCGCAGGACCTCCGCGTCCTCGGTCTGCGAGAAGTCGGCGTAGAACTCGCCGATCGCGAAGAACGGCGACGGCGTGGCCACGCAGACCAGGTCGTCGGCGACCTCGTCGAGGCGCTCGGTCCAGTCCGGTGGAGCGACCGGCACGGCGAGCACCACCCGGGCCGCGCCGCGCTCCCGGACGATCCGGCAGGCCGCCCGGGCGGTCGACCCGGTGGCGACGCCGTCGTCCACCACGATCACGGTGCGCCCGCGCAGGTCGGCGGGCGGCCGGTCGCCCCGGTAGCGGCGCGCCCGGCGCTCCAACTCGGCGCGCTCCTCGCGCTCCACCTCGGCCAACTGCGCGTCGGTGACCGAGGAGAACCGGATGACCTGCTCGTTCAGCACCCGGACGCCGTCCTCGCCGATCGCCCCCATGCCCAACTCGGGCTGGTAGGGCACGCCGAGCTTGCGGATCACACAGATGTCCAGCGGGGCGCCGAGTGCCGCCGCGACCTCGGCGGCCACCGGCACGCCACCTCTCGGCAGCGCCACGACCACGGTGCCGGGGCCGGCCAGGCGGTTCAGGAGGGCGGCCAGCCGACGGCCCGCCTCGGTGCGGTCGGCGAAGCGGGTGAACGGGGTTCCGGTGACGTGCACGACACGGCCTCCGGTTCCACCGTACGTCGTCCCGGGCGGCTCGGGGCGGTCACCGGCCGGGGAGCGGGCGGGGGCGGGAAGGGCGTCGGAAACCGGCCCGGACCGACGTGGGAACCGGCGTGGGAACCGGCCGGGACGGGACCCGGGATCGGGCCGGGAGCGGGACGGGACGACACCCCCGTGTGGCCGGGACAGCGGGCGGCGCACCGTGGATCACGGAGGCGGACCGCAGAGCCCGCCCGCGACCGGAAGGAGCGCCCGTCATGTCGGGAACCGTCATCACCGACCTGCGCCGCCGCGGCGCCGTCGACCCCGGCCGCCTGCTCGCCGGACCGCTGCGCGGGGTCGGCCTGCAACGACTCGACCCGGGCCGCCAGGTCGAGGTGGCCGCCGACGGAGTCGAGCACGCCCTGTACGTCACCACCGGCTCCGGGCTCGCCGAACCGCCCGAGGGCGCCGTACGTCCGGACGGGACGGACGGTCCCGACGATCCGGACCGCTCCGAGCGCGCCGACGCCGGCCTGCCGCTCGTCGAGGGCACCGCCGTCGTGCTGCCGCTCGGCACCCGGACCGTCCTGACCGCCGGGACGGCCGGACTGGAGTACTTCCACGCCGTGCTCGCCGTCCCGCTCTCCCGCGAAGGAGGCGACCCGAGGTGATCGTCACCACCGACACCGGCGCCGCCATGGTCGTCATCGGCCCGAACGGCGAACGCGTCCGCATCCGTTCCCTGGCCCGGCGAGCGATGCTCGCCAGCGCCTGCGAGGCCTTCGACCACCTGCGGCTGAGCCCGGGAGCCCACCACACCCTCCCGGGCCGACCCGACACCGAAACCGCCCTGCACGTGCTGCGCGGCGCCGCCATCATCGGCCAACTCTCCGACGAACCGGACCACTTGGCCTCGGAAGGAGACCTGCTGCTGGCCCGCCGCGGCCGCGCGCTGCACCTCGAAGCCGGGCCGCTCGGCGTGGAACTGCTCTGTCTGACCCTCGCCGTCCCCCGGCACTGCGCCGGCACCCGCGCGGCCCTGGCCGCCCGCCGCGCCGCCCGCCGCGACCGGCCCTGACCGGCCCTGACCGGCCCTGACCGGCCCTGACCGGACCTGACCGAGGAGCCCCGTCGTGATACTCGTCCCCGCCGCCATCCCCCGCACCGCACCCGCCTTCCAACGGCTGATCGACCCCGAGCAGCGGCCCGCCGTCCGCGCCGCACTCACCGTCGAGGCGCTGCCCCCGGGCGTCAGGATCGACCAACTCCCCTACGAATCGGTGGAGTCGGTGACCGTGGTGCTCTCCGGCCGGCTGTTCGCGGCCGGCCGAGTCCTCTCCCCGGGCGAGGCCCTGCACCACCGCCCCGGCACCTCCTGCCGACTCGCCGCCGTCCGTGGCACCCCCACCACCGTGCTCACCGTCCGTCCCACCTCCACGGCCCCCCGGGTCGCCATTCCCGCCCAGCGATCGGACTCGACACCCGCCCGGAACTGGCGGCAGGTGGACGTGGGCACCGTCCGCCTCGACCCCGGCGCCACGTGCGGCCCGTACACGGACCGGGCGGCCGACGCCTTCCTGCTGCTCCTCGACGGGCCCGCCGTCTTCCTCGGAGACCTCGGCGAAGTACCGCTTCGCCCCGGCGACTTGGTCTACGTCCGGGCGGGCGAGCGGTACGGCCTGAGAACCGGCCGCCGCGGCCCGGCCACCGCCGTCCTGGGTCGCGTCGGCGCCCCCGGCACCGTCCCGGGACCAGACCGGGACGGCAGGCCCACGCGCTCGGGGCAGGCCGATCCGCAGAGCTGAGAACAAGGTGATCGACCAGGTCGACGAGGCCGACGAGCTCGTCGCGCGGGTGGGACGCGCCCGGTCCGCCGAGGTGGACGAGCGCGTAACAGGTCCAGACGGTCCCGACGGCCAAGCGCACCGCCGCGCCCGCCGCCACGCAGGTCGGCTGCCGCTCGGCCCGCGTGCGGTGCGGGGGAGGGATCGCCGTGGTCATGGCGCCATCCCTCGGGACGGGTTCGGTCGGCGGGGTGCCGGTCCCGGGAGTCCCGAGCGCGGACGGTCCGGTGTCCCGGGTGCCCGATCCGCCGGTCCCGGATCCTGGCGCACGGGGGGCCGACACGCGGAGGGGTTCACGCGCATGTCACGGAAAGTCACGCGATCGACGCTGATAGTGTCGCCCGCGTGGATGAAGAAGAGCCGGTGGATCCCCCGGATCCCAGCGGGGACAGGCCCGTCCGTGTGCTGATCGTCGACGATCACCCCCTCTTCCGGGAGGGGCTCAAGGCGGCGCTGGAGAGCGCGGAAGGCATCGCGGTGGTCGCCGAGGCCGAGCGGGTCGGCGAGGTCCCGGAGGCGGTCGCCCGGTCCCGCCCGACCGTGGTGATCATGGACCTCTCGCTGCCCGACGGCTCCGGACTGGACGCCGTCCGGCACCTGGCCACCCAGGAGGCGCCGCCGCCGGTACTGATGCTGACCATGTCGGACGACGACGGGAACCTGCTCGCCGCCCTCCAGGCGGGCGCGCGCGGCTACCTGGTCAAGGGCGCCGGGCGGGAGGAGGTGCTGCACGCGGTGCGGACGGTCGCGGCCGGCGGCGCGGTGTTCGGCGGCGAGGTGGCCGGGCGGATCACCGCCCTGCTGGCCGGGGCGAGGATGCGCGAGGCGGGGCAGCTCTTCCCCGAGCTCACGGCCCGCGAGGCCGAAGTGCTGGACCTGGTCGCGCGCGGGCTGGACAACCGGCGGATCGCCCGGGAACTGGTGGTCGCGGAGAAGACCGTCCGCAACCACATCACCCACATCTTCGAGAAGCTCCACGTGGCCACGCGCGCCGAGGCCGTCGCCCGGGCCCGTGACATGGGCCTCGGCGACGGCCGGACCTCTCCGGAGAGGTGAACCGGGGTGCCGGCCCGCCGGCCGGCACCCCCCGGGGGGCCGCGTCGCCGCGTGCTACGGCCGCATCTCGTACGCGCCGCAGAGCGCCTCGACCCGCGCCCACACCCGCGCGTCCCGCGCCGCGTCGGCGACCGGACGGCGCACGTTCGCCACCGCCCAGGCGGCCTGCTCCTCGGTGGCGGAGGCCTTGCCGTGCATCTCGGTGGCGTGCGCGGAGAAGTCGCGGACCAGCGCGTCGAAGATCCGGTCCACGACCTCCGTGTCCAGGCCGGTCAGCTCGGCCTGCTCCAGCACCAGCTGGCCGTAGACGATCAGCGCGAACAGCTGGCCGATCTCCAGCAGGAAGTCCAGGTCCGCCTGCTGCTCCTTGCTCGGCGCGTTCTCGATCAGCAACTCGCAGAAGCCGTCGGCCTGTTCGCGGAAGCGGGCGACGTTGGGCAGCCCGGCGTTGCGGTCGTAGGCGGCGCGCCAGTCGTGGAAGCGGATCGCGCCGAGGCCACGGGCCGGGCCCTGCCGGAACAGGAAGGCGTCGTCGGCGGCGTCCAGGCGGGTCGGCACCGGCGCGTAGTCGGCCGGGGCGAACAGGTAGTTGCCCATGAACTTGAGGATCAGCGCCAGGTTGACGTGGACGGTGCCCTCCAGCTTCGGCAGGCCGCGGATGTCCTTCGCGGCCTTGTCGAAGTAGGTGTCCGCCTCGAAGCCCTTGGCCGCGATGACGTCCCACATCAGGTCGATGACCTTCTCGCCCTCGGTGGTGACCTTCATCTTGGTCATCGGGTTGAACAGCAGGTAGCGGCGGTCCTCCGGGGAGGCGGTGCGGAAGTAGTCCACGGCGCGAGCGGAGAACAGCTTCATCGCCACCAGGCGGACGTACGCGTCGGTCAACTCCCGCTTGACGTGCGGGAAGTCGGTGACCCGCTTGCCGTACAGCACCCGGTTGTGGGCGTGCGTGACGGCCTCGTACATCGCGTGCTCGCAGATGCCGATCGAGGCGGTGCAGAGGTTGAACTTTCCGACGTTGACGGTGTTGAGCGCGGCGTCGAAGGCGGCCTGCCCGGTGTGCAGCACGTCCTCCGCGCGCACCGGGTAGTCCTTCAGGCGGAACTCGCTGACGTACATCTGGGCGTTCACCACGTTCTTGACCAGGTGGTACGCCTCGTGGCGGCTGTCGACGGCGAAGAAGACGTAGCCCTCCGGACCCTCGACGTCCGAACGGCGGCCGAACACCGAGACCAGGCCGGCCACGTTGCCGTTGCCGATGTAGTACTTGGAACCGGTCGCGGTGAATCCGCCCTGGCCGTCAGGGGTGAGGACCATGTCGGTGGAGTAGATGTCGGCGCCGTGGGTGCGCTCGGAGAGGCCGAAGGCCATCACGTGGCCCTCGGCGAGGAGCTTGGCGGCGCGGGCGCGGACGGCCTCGTTCTCGCTCTGCCAGACCGGGCCGAGGCCCAGGATGGTGACCTGCCAGGTGTACCAGTAGCCGAGGCCGTAGAAGCCGAGGATCTCGTTCAGCTCGGCGATCCGCGCGGTGTCCCAGCGCTTGTCGGGGTCGGCCGCGGTGGGGGTCAGGAACTCCGCGAACAGGCCCTCCCCGGCGGCGAAGTCGAGGAAGTCGGCGTACCAGCTGCGGTCGACGTAGGTGTCGATCAGTGCCTTCTTGCCGCGGGACTCGAACCAGTCCACCGTCGCGCGCAGCAGTCGGCGGGTCGGCTCGTCGAACCGGACGGGGTCGTAGCTGCGCGGGTTGAAGAGCATCGAGGGGCTCCCGGGGGTCGAGGGTTTGGGGGCGGGGCGGGG
The DNA here is from genome assembly GCF_042789895.1 of Kitasatospora sp. NPDC056783. Classification (NCBI taxonomy): domain Bacteria; kingdom Bacillati; phylum Actinomycetota; class Actinomycetes; order Kitasatosporales; family Streptomycetaceae; genus Kitasatospora; species Kitasatospora sp. NPDC056783. Next base: position 17,225 of record NZ_JBHUAF010000003.1, on the reverse strand, counting down.
CGGGGCGGGCGGTACGGCAGGTAACAGGTTTCAGATTTCAGAATCTGTTATCTGTCATTCGTCATCTGTCGTCTGTCATCTGAAAGTTGTCAGCCATCGGTTGCCGGCTGTCCGACGGGCTCGCCGCCCGCGGCCCGGTCCCCGGCGAGGCGGCGCAGGGTGGCGAGTACGTCGTCGAGCCAGGCGAGGGTCATCCGCTCGTACTCGATCCCGCCGCGAAGCACCACGTGCTGCAGCTCCTGCCGGGCGTCGAGCGCGGCGGGGTCGGGGAAGTCCCGCTGCTCGCCGTGCAGGTAGCGGGCGAGCAGGGCGGCGTGGCTCTCGCGGTGCCGTTCGACCTCGGCGACCAGCGCCGCCGGGTCGTCGAAGGCGGCGGCCCGGATCTTGACCGCGAGCTCGTGCCGGACGGTCTCCGGTTCGACCGGTTCGCGCAGCCAGCCGGCCAGCGCGGCCCGTCCGGCCTCGGCCGCCGAGTAGACCTTCTTGTCCGGCCGCCCCTCCTGGGGGACCTCCCGCGCGGACACCCAGCCGTCCGCCTCCATCCGCCGCAGCACCCGGTAGATCTGCTGATGGGTGGCGGTCCAGAAACGCCCGATCGAGCGGTCGAAGCGCCGGGCCAGCTCGTAGCCGGAACCGGGCTGCTCCAGCAGCGAGACGAGGATCGCGTGCTCCAGTGCCATGGCTCGCATCCTGCTATGCAACGAGTTGCATAGGCAATGCCGACCCGGCCGGTTGAGACGCAGGTCACCGGCGTGATCCGATGGTTATCGGTCATTCCGTTCCATCGGGTGCAAATCAATGGATAAGGGCCAGAATGGGTACGGGGCAAGCGCCTTACCGGTTCCGACCACAGGAGGTGGTATCGGTGGCAACCCATATCCCGGTCACGGGCATGGAGCACCATCCGGACATCGTCGAACTGCGCGAACGCTACGAGCGGGCCACTTCGACCCCCCGCGCCCAGGGCATCGAAGCCCTGGCCGTCCTGGCCGGCCTCTTCCTGGCGGCATCGCCATGGATCGTCGGCTTCACCGCGTACACCACTCTGACCGTGACCTGCCTGATCGTGGGTCTGGCCTACACGGCCCTGATGGCCGGCTACGGATCGGCCTACGAGCGCACCCACGCACGGGCCTGGGCGGCCGCGGTGCTCGGTGTCTGGACGATCATCTCGCCGTGGGTCGTCTCCGGGTCCGTCGCGCACGGCAAGAACATCGTCACCTGCGTCATCGTGGGCGCCGTGATGTTCCTGCTCGGCCTCGCGGCCATCTCGATGGCGACCATGACGTCGAACGGGGCGTCGATGCGGCGCGGCCGGGCCGGCCGAGCCAAGGGCTGATCTTCCCCGCAGCCCGTGGCCGGGGCGCGGAGGGCTCGACCGCCCACCGCGCCCCGGCGCACGCTCGCCTGCGCACGCCCGCCTGTGCGCGGCCCCGTCCTTCGGCAAGGCGCCGGGCCCTTCGGCAGAGCGTCCACCGTGGGCAGAGCGTCCACCGTGGGCGGGGCGTCGAGCGTGGGCGGGGCGCCGCCCACGCTACGGGTGCGTCATCCGCAGCACGTCCAGGGCCTCGTCCAACTGCTCCTCGGTGAGCCTGCCCTGCTCGACATAGCCGCGCTCCAGCACCACCTGGCGGATCGTCTTGCGCTCGGCCAGCGCCTGCTTGGCGACCTTCGCCGCCTCCTCGTACCCGATGTAGCGGTTCAGCGGGGTCACCACCGAGGGTGAGGACTCCGCGTACTCCCGGGCCCGTTCGACGTTGGCGGTGACGCCGTCCACCGTCCGGTCGGCCAGCAGCCGGGCACTGTTGGCGAGCAGCCGCACCGATTCCAGGACGTTGCGGGCGATCACCGGCAGCATCACGTTCAGCTCGAAGTTGCCGCTCGCGCCGGCCAGCGTGACCGTCGCGTCGTTGCCCACCACCTGGGCCGCGACCATGAGCACCACCTCGGGCAGCACCGGGTTGACCTTGCCCGGCATGATCGACGAACCGGGCTGGAGGTCCGGCAGGTTGATCTCGCCGAGTCCGGTGCGCGGACCGGAGCCCATCCACCGAAGGTCGTTCGCGATCTTCGTGAACCCGACCGCCACCGTGCGCAGTTGGCCGCTCAACTCGACCAGGGCGTCCCGCGCGCCCTGTGCCTCGAAGTGGTTCCGGGCCTCGGTCAGCGGCAGGTCGGTGGCCTTGGCGACCTCCGCGATGACGGCCGCCGGGAAGCCGGGCGGGGTGTTGATGCCGGTGCCCACCGCCGTTCCGCCGAGCGGGAGTTCGGCCACTCGGGGGAGGGTGGCCAGCAGTCGCTCCCGCCCGTGCCGCACCTGCGCCGCGTAGCCGCCGAACTCCTGGCCGAGGGTGACGGGCGTGGCGTCCATCAGGTGCGTGCGGCCCGACTTGACCACCTGGGCGAACTCGGTTTCCTTGCGCTCCAGCGCCTCGGCGAGGTGCTCCAGCGCCGGGACCAGGTCGTGGGTGACGGCGGCGGTCGCGGCGATGTGGATCGAGGACGGGAACACGTCGTTGGACGACTGACTGGCGTTGACGTGGTCGTTCGGGTGGACCGGACGGCCCAGCCGCTCGCCGGCCAGGGTGGCGATCACCTCGTTGGTGTTCATGTTGGACGAGGTGCCCGAGCCGGTCTGGAACACGTCCACCGGGAACTGGTCGTCCCAGTGGCCCTGCGCGACCTCCTCGGCTGCCGCCTCGATCGCCTCCGCCGTCTCCCCGTCCAGCACCCCGAGCCGGGCGTTCACCCGGGCCGCGGCGGCCTTGATCCGGGCCAGCGCGGCGATGTGCGCGCGCTCCAGCCGTTGGCCGGACACCGGGAAGTTCTCCACCGCCCGCTGCGTCTGCGCCTGCCACTTCGCGTCGGCCGGCACCCGGACCTCGCCCATCGAGTCGTGCTCGATCCGGTACTCCTGCGGCTTCTCCTGCTCGCCACCCATCACGCGCTGCACCTCCTGTGCGGACCTGACCGGCCCGGAACGGATCTCCGATCACCACAGCCGCGCGCGGGGCCCGGGTATTTCCGCCGGGGAAGGCGGATCCGGGCCGGGCCCGTCGGCGGGCATCCGCCATCCGCCATCCGTCGTCCGCCGCTGGGGTGTCCCGGTGCCTGCCGCCGGAGCCGTCCCGGCGCCTACCGCCGGGGCAGCTCGGCGCGGACCAGCTCGCCGGGGGCGGTACCGGCCTGGACGACGAGCCCGCTGCCCGGGGCCCAGACGCCGGAGCCGCCCGAGCTGTCCGGGTACTCGCCGGTGGCGCCCGCGCAGGTCGCGAGCACGCACCAGACCCCGTGGGCGGCGGCCCGGTCGCGGAAGTGGCCGTCCCGGCGTTCGGCCTGGGCGGCGCCGGGCCCGTAGAGGGCGGAGGCGACGTAGGCGTCGATGCCGAGCGCGGAGGTCTCCTCGGCGTGCGCCGGGTCGGCGGCGTCCGCGCAGACGGCGAGGCCCAGCCGCAGGCCGTCCAGCTCCAGGACGACGGGCTTCTCGCCGGGGGCGAAGCGCTCGACCTCGGCGCCGTGCAGGCGCGTCTTCCGGTGGACGACCTCGGCGCCCGCTCCGGTGACCGCCAGCGTGGCGATGGGCTCGCGTCCGTCGGCCTCGGCCTCGGCCACCGGCGCCCCGACCAGGGCGACGGCTCCGGTCGCCGCGCAGGCCGCCGGCAGCGGTGCGAGCCGGGCGTCCGAGGGGTCGATTGCCGGTGCGGCGAGGTCGTAACCGGTCAGCGACAGCTCGGGGAACACCACCAGCCGGGTGCCCGCCTCCCGGATCGCGGCGGCGTGCCGGGCGACGTTCTCGGAGACCGTGTCGGGACGGCCGGCGGCGGCGCGCACGGGCTGGGCGACGGCGACGGTCAGCGGCGGGCACGAGGCCGCGAGCGAGGGCGAGGGTACGGCAGGGCCTCCGGCGGGCGGTGTGGGGTGGGGTGGGGTTTGCGTGATCAACCTATGAGTCCGCGAACCGGATGGGCAAGGATCGGAGGATTCCGTTCCGAACGGGGGCGGTGCTGCCGGCCGGGCCGAGGTGGACGAACCGAGGCGGACGAACCGAGGCAGGCGGTCGGGGACTCCGTCGGCCGATCGAGTCGATCTCACTCGAAGGGGTGAGATCCCGAGCAGATACGTCGGACTGTCATATGGACCTTCATACGCTCCCAGTGGGCCGGGTCGACACCGGCCGGACCCGGATCGTCGCAGCTCGGCCCGGGGAGGGACGAGGACAGAGGGGCGGACGGACGGATGAGCACGGAACACGGCCGGAAGGGCGAAACGGTCGCCGGCGCGGTGGACGAGAGGAGCAGCCCGGGGAGCGGCGCGACATCGACCGGTCGCGCCACCCCGGCGAGCGGCGCGGCCACCCCGGCGAGCGGCCTCACCCGCCGACAACTGCTCGGCGCGTCGGCGGCACTGGGCGGTGCGGCCTGGCTGCTGCGCGGCACCATCGGCCCGGACAGCGCCCAGGCCGTCACCCCCGTACCGCCCGCACTGCCCGCGGGCACCGAGCTGTACCAGCGGGTCTTCCAGAACTGGTCCGGCGAGATCCGCACCGACCAGCTGTGGACCTGCGCGCCCCGCACACCCGAAGAAGTCCCGGCGCTCGCCGACTGGGCGCACGCCAACGGCTGGCGGCTGCGCGCCTCCGGCTACCGGCACACCTGGGCACCGCTCACCGTCGCCGCCGGGACCCGGGAGGGCGCCCGGGTGCTGCTCGTGGACACCAGCCGGTACCTCACCGCGATCAGCGCCGACTCGCCCACCACCGTCCGGGCGCAGACCGGCGCCACCATGGAGTCCCTGCTCGCGCACCTGGCCGGCCGCGGCCTGGGCCTGACCGCCTGCCCGGCCCCCGGCGAGCTCACCGTCGGCGGCGTGCTCGCCATCGGCGGCCACGGCACCGCCGTCCCGGCCGCGGGGGAGGTGCGGCCGGAGGGGCACGGCTACGGCTCGGTCAGCAACCAGGTCGTCCGGCTCACCGCCGTCGTCCTGGACCCGGCCACCGGCCGTTACGCGCTGCGCGACTTCGACCGCTCCGAGGCCGACAGCGCCGCCTTCCTGGTGCACCTGGGCCGTGCCTTCCTCACCGAGGTGGTGCTACGCGCCGGCGCCGACCGGCCACTGCGCTGCGTCAGCCGGCTCGACATCCCGGCGAGCGAGCTCTTCGCCCGCCCGGGCGGCAGCGGTACGGGCTCCGGCTCGGGCAGCGGAGGACTCGGCGGAGGACTCGGCGGAGTGCTCGGAGGGGTGCTGGGCGGCGTCCTCGGTGGGGGAGGCGGCGGCGGGCCGCGGACCCTGGCCGACTTCGTGGAGCGCGACGGCCGGGTCGAGGCGATCTGGTTCGCCTACACCGAGTACCCCTGGCTCAAGACCTGGAGCGTCACCCCGAACAAACCGCTCGCCTCGCTGGCCGTCGACCACCCCTACAACTACCCCTTCTCGGACAGCATCCCGGAACCGGTCGCCCGACTCGTCGGCGAGATCGTCTCCGGCACCTGGGGATCGGCCCCGCTGTTCGGCCAACTCCAGTACCTGGTCGCGAAGGTGGCACTCACCGGTGACCTCACGGACGTGCTGCTCTCCGGCGGGCTGCTGCGCGGGCTGCTCAGCGGAGAGGTGCTCACCCACCTGCTCGCGGGCGGACTGCGCTCCGACCTCTGGGGCCCCTCGCGCACCATGCTCCAGTACGTGCGCCCGACCACCCTGCGGGTGACCGCCAACGGCTACGCGATCCTCACCAGGCGCGCCGACCTCCAGTGGGTGGTGAGTGAATTCGCCTCCCACTACCGCGGATTGCTCGCCGCCTACCAGGCCAGGGGTGAGTTCCCGGTGAACGGCGCGGTGGAGATCCGGGTCACCGGTCTGGACGACCCGGCCTCCTCCGGAGTCCCCGGCGCCCGGCCCCCGCTGCTGTCCGCGCTGCGCCCGCGCGCCGACCGCCCGGAATGGGACACGGCGGTCTGGCTGGACGTCCTCGCCCTCCCCGGCACCCCCGGACTGGAGCGCTTCGCCCGGGAGCTGGAGCAGTGGCTGCTGCGGACCTTCGACGGCACCCGGGCGGGCCTGCGGGTCGAGTGGTCCAAGGGCTGGGCCTACACCGACGACGCCGCGTGGTCGGATCCCGACCTGCTCGGCCGGGTCATTCCCGACAGCCTGCGGGCCGGCGGCGGACCGGGCTGGGACGAGGCGGTCGCCGTGCTGGACCGGCACGACCCGCACCGGGTGTTCGGAAACCCTTTCCTGGACGGCCTGTTGAAGTAACGGGTGCGGGGTTCGAGCGATCTCGCTGATCGTCAGATGTGTTCCATCACGATCACCGCGAGGGTGTCCGGCGCCAGGGCCCGGAACACGTGCGGGGCGTCGCCCGGGTAGCTCGCGTAGTCACCCGGGCCCAGCTCGACCGGCGCCTCGGCGGGCCCGACCAGGGCCCGCCCGGCGCCGATCATCAGGTGCTCGACGGTGCCGGGCATGTGCGGATCGGAGGCCCTGGTCTCGCCCGGCTGCGCCTCGATCCGGTAGATGTCGCGTCGGGCGTTGGGCGGGCAGGAGGAGAGCACGGTGGCGGCGTAGTCCGCGTGCTCGGAGTGGGTCACCGGACCCTCGCCGGCCCGGATCACCTTGACCGTAGGGCGGGGCGGGTCGACCAGGCGGCTGAACGGCACGTTCAGCGCGACCCCGAGTGCCCAGAGCGTCTCCACGCTGGGGTTGCCCGCACCCGACTCCAGCTGGGACAGCGTGGACTTGGCGATGCCCGCGCGCCGGGCCAGCTCGGCCATCGACAGTCCGCCGCGCTCGCGTTCGCGCCGGATCGAGGCGGCGATCTGGCCGATCAGCTCGCCACCGCCACCGCCACCGCCACCGCCGCCACCGCTGCTGCTGCCGCTGCCGCTGGAGTTGCCGCTGCCGCCCGGGCTCGCGGTCGGGGTGGTCCGGTCACTCATGCTCGCCACTCACGCTTCCTCCTGGCCCCTTCCCGTGCGCCCGGTGCGGGCGGTGCCGTTCATGCTGCCACGATCGGCCGCGACGACCGCTCGTTCGCCTGATCGGTCCATGCGTTCGGCTTGACGAACGGGCGCGTTGGGTTCACTCTGATGAACATGCGTTCGCTATTTCGAACACTGGGGCGTGCCACTCTCCGTGACATCGCTCTGGTCTGTCTGGCCGACGCCCTCGTCGGCGCCTCCTTCGGTGCGATCGGCGTCTCCGGCGGGCTTCCCCTCTGGGTGCCGATCGCGCTCTCCGTCCTCGTGTTCGCGGGCGGCTCCCAGTTCGCGGCGGTCGGCGTGGTGCTCTCCGGCGGTGGCGCCCTCGCCGCGGTCGCCACCGGACTGGTGCTCAACGCCCGCCTGCTGCCCTTCGGCTTCACCGTGGCCGACGTGTTCGACGGCCCGCTGTGGCGGCGTCTGCTCGGCGCGCAGCTGCTCACGGACGAGACCGCCGCCTTCGCGCTGCGGCACGATGAGCCACGGCGGCGCAGGGCGGCGTACTGGCTCTGCGGGATCGCGTTGTACGTCGTGTGGAACGTCTCGGTGCTGCTCGGCGCGGTCGCGGGCGCACTGATCGGCGACACCGACGCGTTCGGCCTGGACGCGGCCTTCCCCGCCGTGCTGCTCGCGCTCGTGCTGCCCTCGTTGTCGGACCGCCGCACCCGTACGGCGGCGGTGGTCGGCGCGGTGGTCGCGGTCGTGGTCACGCCCTACGTTCCGGCCGGGCTGCCGGTGTTGTTCGCGCTCGTCGGTCCGCTGTTCGCGGGGCGGCCGGAGCCGGGCGAAGCGGCGCGGAAGGCGGCAGGCGGGCGGAGTGGTGCGAACGCGGAGAACGCGGAGAACGCGGAGAAAGGGGCGGTCCGATGATGCCGCTCTACGCCGTCCTGCTGCTCGCGGCCGGGACGTACGCCTTCCGGATCGCCGGGCCGCTCCTCGGCGGCCGGCTCGTCCTCTCGGACCGGCTGCGGCACCTGCTGGCCGTCGTGGCCACGGTGCTGCTGGTGGCCCTGGTCGCGACCGGTGCGCTGACCCAGGGGCACGGCTTCGCGGGGTGGGCCCGTCCGGCGGGCGTCCTGGTCGCGGGCGCGCTCGTGCTGCGCCGGGCGCCGTTCCCGGCGGTGGTCGTCGGGGGTGCGGCGACGACGGCGCTGCTGCGGCTCTGCGGGGTGGCCTGACGAATGACAGATGACGGCTGACAGAATTTGAAATCTGTTATCTGTCATCTGTCATCTGTTGCCTGGCGTCCGTCACCCGTCCGCCGTCACACGCCCTCTCCGCCCCCTTCGGCCAGGCGCTCCTCCTGGACCTCTGGCCGCTTGCTGTCCCACAGCAGCTCCCACACCTTGAACACGCAGTGGTAGTCGCGCATGCTCCCCTGCGAGATCAGCAGGTAGGTGTCCCCGTCCCGGAGCAGCGTCCGCCGCCGACTGGTGAACGGGTGGTGCGGGGTGTAGGAGGGGACGAGCCGCTTCAGCTCCTCGACGGCCTCCTCGCGGGTGCCCTCCACCTCGGCGAGCACCTTGTTGCCCCAGGTCCGGTCCTGGCCCACGCCCACCGTCTCCTCGACGACCAGCGCCCAACGCGCCATGCCCTGCTCCCGTCTGGCTGTCCCGACGACCACGCGCGCACCGCCGAACGTGTCGCCATCCTCACGTGCTCGCACCCGCCCGGCGTCCGGGCGGGTGCGGAATACTCCCCGGTATCCCGCCGAGAGTACAAGGAGCTTCAATGACGAAGCCGCCCCGGATCGACCCCTCCGACCTGCTCGCCGTCGGAGACCTCCTCTCCGACGAGGAACGGCTGATCCGCGACACCGTCCGCCGGTTCACCGACGAACGCGTCCGGCCGCACCTCGCCGACTGGTTCGAGCGCGGCGTGTTCCCGGCCCGCGAACTCGCCCCCGAACTCGGCGCCCTCGGCGTGCTCGGCATGCACCTCGACGGCTACGGCTGCGCGGGCGCCGACGCGGTGGCGTACGGGGTGGCCTGCATGGAACTGGAGGCAGCCGACTCCGGGCTGCGCAGCTTCGTCTCCGTCCAGGGCTCGCTCGCCATGCGCTCGATCCACGCCTTCGGCTCCGAGGAGCAGAAGCGGCGCTGGCTGCCCGGCATGGCCGCCGGCGAACTGATCGGCTGCTTCGGACTCACCGAGCCGGACTTCGGCTCGGACCCGGCCAACATGCGCACCCGGGCGGTCCGCAAGGGCGGCGAGAACGGCGACTGGGTGCTGTCCGGCAGCAAGATGTGGATCACCAACGGCAGCATCGCCGACGTCGCCGTGGTCTGGGCGCAGACCGAGGAGGGCGTGCGCGGCTTCCTGATCGAGCGCGGCACCCGCGGCCTGACCGCCACCGACGTGCACGGCAAGCTCTCGCTGCGCGCCTCGGTCACCAGCGAGCTGGCCTTCGACGAGGTGGTGCTGCCCGCGGACGCGGTGCTGCCCGGGGTCGTCGGCCTGCGCGGACCGCTCTCCTCCCTCAACGAGGCCCGCTACGGCATCCTCTGGGGCACCGTCGGCGCGGCCCGCGACTGCTACACCGCCGCTCTGGACTACGCCAAGAGCCGGATCCAGTTCGACCGCCCGATCGCGGGCTTCCAGCTGACCCAGCAGAAGCTGGTCGAGATGATGCTGGAGGTGGAGAAGGCCTACTTGGTGGCCCTGCGGATCGGCCGGCTCAAGGAGCAGGGTGCGGCCCGTCCGCCGCACATCAGCTTCGGCAAGCTCAACAACGTCCGCACCGCGCTGGAGATCGCCCGCAGCGCCCGGACCGTCCTGGGCGCCAACGGCATCACCACCGAGTACCCGGTGCTGCGGCACGCCAACAACCTGGAGTCGGTGCTCACCTACGAGGGCACCAGCGAGATCCACACCCTGGTCCTCGGCGAGGCCATCACCGGCGAGTCCGCGTACCGCTGACGGCCCGTCCGCACCGCCGACCAGTGGGAAACCGGTGGCCGGGCCCGCCCCGGCCCGGCTACCGTTCCTTGCCATGAACAGCGCGACCTCCCGGCAGGCACCCCCGACCACCACCCTCTGGCGCCCCACCGGCCCCGAGGAACTGGCCCTGGTCGAGGCCGCCGACTGGCGCGCCTGGCCGCCCCGCCTGCCCGAGCAGCCGATCTTCTACCCCGTCCTCAACGAGGACTACGCGATCCGGATAGCCCGGGACTGGAACGTGCCCGCCTCCGGCGTCGGCTACGTCACCCGCTTCAAGGTGGACACCGCCTTCCTCGCCCGCTACCCGGTACAGCGGGCCGGCGGCCGGACCATCCTCGAACTCTGGGTGCCGGCCGAGGAGTTGGCCGAGTTCAACCGGCACATCGTCGGCCCGATCGAGGTCGTCCACGAGTTCCGGCCCCAGCCGTGACGGCGCCCGGGGGCGCCGGCGAGCGGGTCCTGCTCACCTCCGCCCAGCAGACCGGCACCACCACCCTGCTCGCCGAGGCCGCCGGCAGGCGCGGCCTGACCACCGCCGTCCTGGACGGACCGGCGACGGTCGAGCGGCTCGCCGGGCGGCCCGTCCACTGGTACGGCGGGCCACTCGCCGGCGCCCGGATCGCCGCGCCGCTCGGCCTCGCCCTGCTCGAACCCGAGGACGACTGGCTCGCCCGCCTCCCCGAGGAGTTCACCCGCCGCCGGATCGAACTCACCACCCTCGCCGAGGCCTGGACGCTGCGCCACCCGGCGTTCGTCAAGCCGCCCGCCGACAAGTCGGTCCCGCCCGCCGTCTACCCGGACGGCTCCCGGCTGCCCCGCACCGGCGAGCGGATCGGCCCGGACACGCCCGTCCTGGTCAGCGAACCGGTCACGTTCGCCGCCGAGTACCGGCTGTTCGTCCGCGACGGAGAGGTGCTCACCGGCAGCCGCTACGCCAGGTTCGGGCGGCTCGACCCGGCGCCGCCGACCGACGGCGCTGTCGCCTTCGCCCGCCGCCTGCTCGACGCCGTCGGCGACACCCTGCCCAGCGCCGTCGCGCTGGACGTCGGCCCGCTCGCCGACCCGTACGACCCGGCCGAGCACTGGGCCGTGGTCGAGGCCAACCTTCCGTGGTTCGCGCAGTGCTACGCCGCCGACCCGGACCGGGTCCTGGACGTGGTGCTGCGCGCCGCCGGACCGGCCGCCGAACTCGGCGGGGCCGACCGCCGTTTCGTCCGCTGCCTCGTCGGCCGCTGAAGGGCGCCGGCCGACAACCGGTCGGCGTCCTTCCGACACCCCTCGGACACCTGGTGTTCGACGGCGGGACGCCGGCCGGTACGGCGGGCGGTGAAGCATGGCGCGGTCGGCGGCGCCCTCGGCGGGCGCGGCCGGAAGCGCACCACCGAAAGGAACCCCCACCATGTCCGCTGCCCAGTGGCCCCGACCCCGCGTGCTCGTCGTCGGGATCGACGGCGTCCGCCACGACTACCTGGCGCAGGTGCCGATGCCCCGCCTGCGGGAGGTCGCCGAGGCCGGGTTCCTGGTGCCGGTCACCGTCGCGGACACCACCCCCACCATGTCCGGTCCGTGCTGGGCCACCATCGTGACCGGGGTGGAGCCCGCCAAGCACGGGGTCTGGGGCAACCACCTGGGCGGCAACCGGCTCGACGTGTTCCCCGACTTCGCCACCCGGCTCGCCCGGGGCGACCGCCGCCGCACCTTCGTCGCGGCGGGCTGGGACCCGCTGGTGATCAACGAGTCCGGCGGCCCGCTGTTCCGCGCCCCCGGCCGGCTCTCCTACATAGCCCCCGCCGAGGACACCCCCGAGGCCTGGGAGGCGGTGGACGAGGAGGTCACCCGGGAGGCCGTCCACGTTCTCGGCACCGCCGACCCCGAGGCCTCCTTCGTCTACCTCGGCGCCGTCGACGAGACCGCCCACTTCCTGGGGTGCGGCGAGGAGTACCGCGCGTCCATGCGCACCGCCGACGAGCGCCTCGGCCGCCTCCTGGACGCCGTCCGCGGCCGGGCGACCCACGCCGAGGAGCAGTGGACGGTCATCGTCGTCACCGACCACGGGCACGTCGCGGCCGGCGGCCACGGCGGCCGTACGGTCGAGGAGCGCACGGCCTGGGTCGCCTGCGCCGGACACGGCATCCCGGCCGGCCCGCCCACCGGCGAGATCCGCCACCCCGACGTCGCCGCCCAGGTGTACGCCTCGCTGCTGCGCCCGATCGACCCGCACTGGACCCTCGACGGCCGCCCGTTCCCGCTCGCCCGGCCGGTGCCGGCGGAGGCCTGAGGCGCCGGCGGCCCGAAACCATCGGCGCCCCGAGCCGGTGACACTTCGAACGGGGGCGTTCCGGGCGGGGCCGAGCCGGGCCGGGCCGGGCTGGGCGGGGCAGGACGGGGGAGGGCGGATGCTCCGGGTGCAGCACGCCGGGCTGCGGCGGCGCCGGGCTTGAGCGAGGCTCGATCGGGGCCGGGGCCGTGCCGGAGCCGGGCACGCCAACCTGAGCACCGGAACGGCACGACCCGGGCCCGCGCGGGCCGCGCCCCTCAGGGTCTCCGCCGAGAGACGTACGTCTGAAGGTGGAGAGGCTACCCCGTGGGTTGGAGACAGGATCGCGACCTGGTGGTGACGATCCGACGGGTCCGTACGGGCCACGATGGTTGTACCGGGCGGCGGACCGCGCCGACCGGGTCGGCGACGGCACGGTGCAGGACGTGTCGCGCGGGCACAGGGACAGCGGCCGCATCGGTCACACACGGAGAGGGCAGTCGGACATGAAGGGCATCGTGAGCAAGGTCGCGCTGGGAGTCGCGGGCACCGGCATGGCCGTCGCCGTGGCCACCGTGGCAATCGGCCCGCGGGTGTCCGACTGGTACGACGGGCACCACCAGGAGCAGGCCTCCTACCAGAGCGGCAGCCAGGCCAAGGCCGAGCGCCGCTCGATGCCGGCCTGGCTCCCCGACAACGCCTCCGGGGTGCAGTACCTGATGTCCACCAGGGGAGACGACCGCCTGCTGCGCGCCACCCTCCCCGAGGGCCGGCTGCCCGTCGGCTGCACCGCCGGGCTGCCGGGCAAGGGCGCGCACCCGGTGCCGGAGTCACTCAAGGCCGGCTGGTTCCCCGAGGGCGTCGCGAGCAAGGCCACCGGCACCTGCGGGCACTACAACGTGGCGCTGACCGGCAACCAGCTCTTCGCGTGGCAGGACGGAGCGGCGCTGCAGGCGGCGCTCCGCACCGAGCGCGTCGCCAAGCACTGAGCCGGGTGGGCGGGCGCCCTCGGACCCGCCGACCGGGCGTCAGCCCGACCGGCCGCCACCCCTGGCGACTCCTGACTGTTCCTGAGCGTCACTGAGCACCGCCGAGCACTACTGAACGGCTTCTGGGCAGGAGCCGGACGGCCCGCCGGGCACCGGAAGGTGCGGGCGGGCCGTCGTCGTGTGCGCGCCGGAGCGCGCCGGCGGACGAGCGCCTCCAGAGCGCCCGCGGTCGGTCGGAACGTACCCCCGCTGTCGGTCGGGACGTACCCCCGCTGTCGGAACCAGGCCCGGCTGCGATAGGACGGAGCGCGAACGAACCCCACGTCACCCCGCCCGTAAGGAGAGCCATGCCCGGCCCGACCGTCGGCCCCACCGACGACACGTCGACCGCTGCGACCGCACCCGCCACCGCGACGCCCGCCGTCACGCCCGTCCCCACACCCGCCGGCGCGCCCGGCACCACGCCCGCCGCCGCACCCGGCAGTTCGCCAGCCGCCACGCCCGTCGTCGGGAAGGCCGGCCCCGGCCTGGCGGTGATCGTCGCCCTCGGCGGTCTCACCGCGCTCGGCCCCCTCACCACCGACCTCTACCTCCCGGGCCTGCCCGCGATCGCCGACGATCTGGTCGCCAAGCCGGCCGCCGTCCAGCTCACCCTGACCTTCTCGATGTTCGGGGTGGCTGCCGGTCAGCTGCTGTTCGGACCGCTCAGCGACCGCTTCGGGCGCCGTCCGCCGCTGCTCGTGGGGCTCGTCCTCTACACCCTGTCCAGCCTGGTCTGCGTGTTCGCGCCGAACCTGACGGTGCTGATCGCCGCCCGCTTCGTCCAGGGCGCGGCCGGGTCCGCCGGACTGGTGATCGGACGAGCCGTCTCCCGGGACCGCTTCCAGGGGGTCGCGCTGCTGCGCTTCCTCGCCTCGATCGCCCTGATATCCGGGCTGGCACCGATCCTCGCGCCGATCATCGGCGCGCAGCTGATGCGGTTCACCTCGTGGCGCGGCACCTTCGGCGTGCTCACGGCGCTCGGACTGCTGCTCACCCTGGTCGCGTTCGGCGTGCTGCGCGAGACGCTGCCGACGGAGGCCCGGGACCGCGGCGGAGTGGGCGAGGCCCTGCGGACGATGGGGAGGCTGCTGCGCGACCTGCCGTTCCTGGGGCTGGCGCTGACCAGCTCCCTCGCCTTCGGCGCGCTGTTCGGCTACATCAGTGGGTCGTCGACGGTGCTCCAGCACGTGTACCAGGTCACGCCGCAGACCTACAGTCTGCTGTTCGGACTGAACTCGTTCTCGATCGTGGTGATGACCCAGGTGAACGGGCGGCTGCTGGCACCGCGCTTCACGCCGCGGGCGCTGATGCTGGGCAGCCTGGCGGTGGCCGTGGCCGCCGGGGCGGCGCTCGTGCTGCTGACGACGGTCTGGGACTTCGGGCTGGCCGGGTTCTGCCCGCCGCTGTTCGTGATGATGGGCAGTCTCGGGGTGCTCCTGCCGAACACTGCCGCCCAGGCGCTCGGCATGGTCGAGCCGAAGGTGGCGGGTACGGCGTCGGCGCTGCTCGGGACGGGCAACTTCCTGGTCGGCGCCGTGGTCGCGCCGCTGAGCAGCCTCGGCGGGCAGCCGTCGGCGGTGCTGCTGGCGGTGGTGGTCCTGGTCTGCGGGGTGCTGGCGACGGTCGCGTACCTGGCACTGTGCCGACCCGAGCGCATGCGGGCGGCGGGGATCTGACCGGCGCCGGCGGACAGGTGACGGAGTGCGGCTGACAGCGAACGGATGACAGCGCACGGCTGACAGCGAACAGAAAACGGATGACAGCTGACAGATGTTGAAATCTGTCAGCTGTCATCCGTCATTCGTCACCCGAAGCGGACTCAGGCGATGGAGAAGTCATCCCCGTACACGTTGCCCTGGCCGTACCAGCCGTGCAGGTACACGGTGACGGTGCCGTTGGCGCCGGTGGTGAAGGGGACGGACAGCTTGGTCCAGCCGGAGGAGCTGGTCCAGACGCTCGCGGTGGCGCCGCCGCTGACACCGGCGTAGGCGTAGTTGCCCTGCACCCAACCGCTCAGGGTGTAGCTGGTGTTGGGCTTCAGCGTGACGGTCTGGGAGCAGTCACCGGTCTGGCTCGCGGTGGCCGCGGCCTGGAGCGCGTAGCTGCCGGAGTGGACCGGGGTGGAGACCACGGCGCCGCCGCTCTGGCAGGTCCACGGGCTCAGGCTGCCGGTCTCCAGGTCACCGTTGACCAGGCCGGTCGTCGGGCCGGCCCCGGTGACGGTCAGCGAGTAGGTCGCGGTGTGGCTGCCGGAGGCACCGGTGGCGGTGACGGTCAGCGGGTAGGTGCCCGCGGCCGCGGCCGCCGTGGTGGCGATGTTCAGCGTGGCGCTGTTGCCGGCGGTGACGCTGCCGGGGGTGACGGTGGCGGTGACGCCGGCCGGGGCGCCGCTGACCGTCAGGTTGACGCTCTGCGCCGAACCCGCCGTCACGCCCGTCGCGATGGTCGCCGAGGTGGAAGCGCCGGCGGTGACCGTGGCGGAGGCCGGGCTGGCCGAGATCGAGAAGTCGTTGCTCACCGTCGAGCCGCTGGTGAACGGCGCGAAGATGTGGCTGAAGTCCCAGGTGTTCTGGTTGATCCCGGAGCAGTTGTCGTCGCCGGCCTTGCCGACGCAGCCGCCGTTGTCGCGCTGGAGCGCCCAGAACGACAGCGTGCTGATGCCCTTGGACACCGCCCAGTTGTACACCGTGTTGGCGTTCGCCACGGTGAAGGTCTCGGCCGGACCGAAGTCGTCGATGCCGATCATCTCGATGATCCCGATCGAACCCCACAGCTGGGCGGGGGTCTTGGACGGGTAGAGCTTGGCCAGCTGGTTGTACAGGCCCTGCGCGGAGGTCTGGGTGTCGGCCGCCATGTCGTGCGTGGCGTTGTCGTAGTAGTCGAAGGTCATCATGTTGACGACATCGATCCGCGCGTTGTTGCTGACCGCGTTCTTCAGCACGGCGAGGCCGCTGCTGGCCAGCCCGGAGGTGGTGGTGGGCAGCGTGTAGGAGAACTGGACGTTCCGGCCGTTGGCGGCGGCCCAGTCCTGCACGATCTTGATCGCCTTGTTGCGGCGGTCGATCCCGGCGGTGTTGGTCAGCGAGTTGTCCTCGATGTCGAGGTCGATCCGGCTGACGTCGTAGGTGGTGATCACGTTCTCGAAAGCGGCCGCGATCTGGTTGACATCGGTGCAGCTGTCGGCGATCTCGGTGCCGGTGTTGTCGGCGGTGTAGCCGCCGAAGGACGGGATCACGTCCCCGCCGTTGGCGCGGATGGTCGCGATGTCGGCGCCCCAGGTCGAAGTGGACACCGGCTTCGAGGCGTCGCCGTTCCACAGCGGAGTGCAGGAGCCCTTGGTGGCGGTCTGGAGGAACGCCATGGTCAGGTACTTGGCACCGGACTGCGCGGACAGCTGGGCCGGGCTCTGGCCGATCCAGGACTCGAAGTAGGGGGCGAAGACCCGGCTGGGAATGGGCGTGGCGGCCTGGGCGGTGCCCGTCCCGGCGGCGACCAGACCGGCCGAGGCGGCCAGCGTGGCGCAGGCCGTCAGCGCGGCCTGGACTGCTCTGCGAAGGCGCATGGATTCTCCAACAGACTTGGTGGGGCAGGACGTTGGGGGCGTGCTGTCGGTCCGGGCGAGGCGGCCATGTGGGGTCGGCCGCGCGGTCCCGGGCCGGGGGGTCGGATATCGGGAGTGCGGGGGTGCGGAGGCCCACCGACTCGCGCGGACGCGGGCCGCGGATGCGAGCGCGCGTGCCGTACGGGGCGGGGGTGGAGCGGAGCAGGGCAGGGCGATGCCTCAGCCGCCGGTGGTCACACCCCCACAGTGCATCCCGGTCGGATCGACATGCTTATGTTTGGACTAGACCACTGGTCTGTCAATAGTCCTAACAGTTCGTCAGCATACGGTCCGCGCGGGCGAAGGGCGCGGATGGGCGCTGTCCGGGACGGTCGGGGTGTCGAGCCGGTCGAGGTGTCGGACCGGAGTGCGGGCGAACGGCTTCGGAAACGAGAAGGCCGTGGCCGCGCACCCTCGGAAGG
>NZ_JBHUAF010000002.1:0-122298 GCF_042789895.1 Kitasatospora sp. NPDC056783 | reverse complement strand
GTTCGCGGTGTTGCCGCCCGCAGCGCGTTCAGCGCATGTAGAAGAGGTAGATCTTGTCGTTGAAGACGGTCATGGCGGCGCCGTCCTTGGTGGAGTTGGTGACGATGGGCGACGCCGTGCTCCAGGCACTCGAGGTGGTTTGCGTGTACTGACGGAGGTACGCGCCGTCCTCGCCGCGACGGACGAGGTAGAGGGTCTGTCCGAGCGTGGCCAAGGCCGCCGGCCCGTACGAGGTGGGCTGGTCCCCGTAGGCGATGGTGCCGATCTGGTTGAACGGTGTCTGTGCCTGCCACCACCGCTCTTCCCTGCCGTGGATGACCACGTGCAGCGCCTGGGTTCCGGCCGTCCGGCCGGGGCCGACGGTCAGGGCCGCGGCGCCGGTGCTCGTGGCGTTCACCACCTGTGACGCCGGGCTCCAGCTCGTCCCGTTGTACGTGGTCCAGAGCACCCGGCCGTCGTCGGCGCGGAACACGCAGTAGAGCTTGCCCTCGAAGGTGGCGGCGGCCGGTGCGTGGGTGGTGGACCACTCCATCGGCTGGGGCTCGCTCCAGCGGATCCCGTCGTACGTGCTCCAGGCCAGACGGTCGTCCATGCCCCGGAAGACGCAGTACAGCTTGGAGTCGAACGAGGCCAGCGCCGGGGTGTCGGGGCTGCGGAAGTCGAGGGTCTGGTCGGGGAGCCAGTCCAGGCCGTCGGCGGAGGCGGTCCACATGAGGTGGTCGCCGATCAGGGCCCGGTGGACGCAGTGGAGGCGCCCGTTGTGGACGGTGACGGCCGGCGGCTTGGCGCCCGAGTGGACCGAGACCGGGACGGGGGCGCTCCAGCCGTCCTGGGGGGTGAAGTTCATGCACATCAGGTTGGAGACGCGCAGGGTGCTCAGGGTGCCCCTGACGTAGAGGTTGGTGACCTCCAGGTCCGGCACGTTGACGGTGACGAGCGTGGTGAGGGTGCGCTCGACGGTCGTGTTGCCGGACTGGGCGACGCCGCGCAGGTAGAACGGCGTGGTCTGACGGAGGTTGTTGACCGTGTAGGTGCGGACGTTGGTGACGTCGATCTCGGCCGTTCCGTACAGCAGCTTGTAGGTGGCTCCTGCGGAGGCCTCCCAGGTGAGGGTGGTGCTGCCGCTGTGGTCGAGGGCGATCGGGTTGGCGCGCAGGTTGTCGAGCCGGAAGTCGGGCGGGAACTTGCCGACGGGCAGCAGGTCGATGTCGTCCTTGTAGGAGGCGCTGGTCCCGGCCCGGCGCCAGCTGACGATGACGGTGAGCGGGACGGTGCCGACCTGGCGGTTGACGGGGATGTTGCGCAGCTGGATGGTGACGCCCTGGCCGGGGTCCACGACGACGGCTCCGCCCGGTGCGTTGAAGACGATCTCCTGCTCGGGTTCGTTGTGGGCGGGGGTCCAGCTCGCGCCGGCGTGGTTGACGGTGGCTTCGATCTCCTTCAGGTGCTCGGTCAGGGCGTGGGAGAGGTCGCCGACGGGGAAGCCGACGGTGATGCGCCGGACCTCGATCGGGTTGAAGCCCTGGTGGCTGCCGACGATGACGATGTCGGCCTTCTCCAGCGCGCCCGTGGCCGGGGAGACGCGCACCGGGTCGGGCCTGGTGGTCATCTCGTACGCCAGCCCGGACTGGTCGGGGGAGGCGGTCTCGGCCCCTCCCACGGCTACGGACTGGGAGACGGTCAGGCTCATGCGGCGGGTCCGTTCTGGTGGTCGTGGTCGTGGTCGTGGGCGGCGGCGGTGACGGCGTCGCCGAGGAGCAGGAAGCCGGAGCGGATCTCCGGGCGGCCCAGCGGCAGGGCGGCGGGGTCGGGGACGGTGATGGGCAGGGTGCGCCAGCCGGTGCCGTGCGGTTCGGCCCAGGCCCAGGTGCCGGTGACCGTGGCGGGGGCGGGCATGACGGCCGTGTCGGCGGCCTCGGCGGCCAGCAGCGGGCCGGCGCGGAAGCCGACGGTCATGCGGGCCAGGGCCCGGGCGGTGAACTCCTGCGGCACGTGGACGGTGCCGGTGGGCAGGATGTCGGTGGTGGCGTGGACGGCCACGCGCGGGTCGACCAGGAGGGTGGCCAGGGCCGGTGGCCCGCCGAAGGAGAGGCGGACGGGTGGTTCGCCGTCGGTGGGGATCGGGCGCAGGTATCCGCCGTGGTCGCCGCGCGGGGCGATGACGGTCTCGAAGTGGTCGTAGTCGTCGTCCAGGACACAGCCGACGAGGCCGTCGTCGGTGTGCGCGGGCTCGCCGAGCCGTACGAACCACTGGTAGCCGGGCAGGTGCGGCTCCGGCGGGTCGATGACCTCCGTCCAGCCGACGGTCCTGCGGGCGGGGCCGTACAGTTCCAGGTCCAGGCGGGTGCGGATCAGGGCGAGGGGCCGGCCGAGCAGGAAGCCGAGGCCGGTGTCCTCGGGGCCGTCGGGGTCGATCATGGCGAGGGAGTCGTCCAGGGTGGCGCGCACGGCGGCCAGGACGGCCGGGCCGCGCTGCCGGATGGCGGCGAGGAAGCGGTAGGCGTGCGGGGAGAGGGCTTCCAGCTGGGCGAGTTCGGTGACGGAGGAGCCGGGCAGGGCGACCCAGTCGACGACGCGCCGCCCGTCGGGGGCGAGGACCTCGCGCAGTTCGCCCAGGGCCACGCCTTCGGGGTCGAAGCAGGCCAGGGTGCGGTCGAGGCGGTTGTGCAGCAGCCAGGCGCAGACCGGGTTGGCGCCGGGGGTGACGGCGACGTCCTCGTCGCGGTCGCCCGCGAGGAAGTCCAGGCGCAGCCGGGCGGGTTGGAGCAGGCGCGGGCCCAGTTCGACGAGGCGGTCGGGGGCGAGCTCGTCGATGGGGTGGTCGGGGGTCATCGAGCCCGGCCGTACGGGCTCGAAGTGCAGTTCGTCCTGGACGAGGTTGACGGCCCGGCCGAACCGGTCCACGACCGACAGGCGGGTGAACGCGAGCTGCCCGGCGCGCAGTTCGTGGAAGACGGAGTCCTTCCAGGGCTGGCCGCCGTACTTGGGCGGGGTGCCGGGCACCGGGGCCGGGCTGTCGATCGGGCCGGCCAGGTCCTCGACGGCCCGGGGTGGGCGGCGGCCCGCGCGGGTCTCGCGCTGCCGGAGGGTCGCGCCGAATCCGTCGAGGGTCTGGGAGAGGAAGTCCTGCTTCCGGGCGTCCTCGCGCAGTCGTCGCGTCAGCTCCTGGGGCAGGTCGGCGCGGTAGGCCGTGTAGTTGTCGATCTGTCCGGCGAGGGCGTGCCCGGCGCTGGGCGTGAGGATCTGGCGGCCCATCACCTCGACGGGTTCGGGGATCTGGCCCTGGCCCGTCCAGCGGTAGCGGGTGCCGTCGAAGCGCCAGCGGGCCTGGCCGTTCTCCTCGTAGGCCAGCGGGGTGTAACTGGCCTTCCACATGAGGTAGAGCGGCTGCCAGGGCTGGCGCCAGGCCTCCGTACCGTACGCGGGGAGCGCGCCGGTGACCTGCTCCGGTTTGACGGTTCCCAGGTCGGGGGTGCGGGCGAGGATGAAGAACTCGGTGAGGGCGGCCGGGACGACGGCGGGCAGCCCGCCGGTGGCGATCCGGGCCACGTCGGTGACGACCGAGCCGGCGTTGACCGCCCCGATCGCGCTGACCAGGCGGTCGGCGGGCCGGCAGGGCAGGGCGGAGCCACGGGTGAGCGGGGCGTTGAGGTTCGCGCCCTGCAGGAGGACCACGGGGTCGGTGGAGTCCTCGTAGGACTCCGCGGGCCCGCGCTTGAGGATTCCGGCCGAGCGCATCCCCTCGCGGGCGGCGTGCGCGGCGGCGCTCGCCTCCAGCTCCGCTGGTGTGGTGCCCCAGGGGATCTCGGCGCGCTTGGCGGTGAGGCGCCGGGAGAGTTCGGTGACGCGGCCGGCGGCGCCGTGGGGTACGGCGGGGTTCAGCTCGTCGTCGATGGCGGCGGCGAAGTCGGGGTGGGGCCGCGCCTCCAGGGAGAGCGCCCACAGCAGGTAGAGGCGTTCCTGGGCGGCGGCCAGGTCGCGGGCGAGGGCGTCGTGCTCGGCCTGCGCCCGGTTGAGGTCGGCGACGACCCTCTCCTCCAGGTCCCGGCGCTCGGCGCGTTGGGCGGCGGTGAGCGCCGCGCGGGCCTCGGCGGAGTCGCCGTCCACGACGCGCCAGGTGAATCCGGCGGTGGCGGGGCCGAAGCCGGTGGCGTGGGCGGCGCGTGCGGTGAGGTCGTCGCCGGCGCCGTCGGAGCGGTCCAGGGCGTCCAGGGTGCCCAGGGCGAACGCCCCGAAGAGGCGGGCCTCGTCGGCGCTGAGCGCGCCCTCGCCGTCGCTCTGTCCGGGGAGGGCGGCGAGGGCCTCGGCGGAGCTGTTGGCCACGCAGACCGCGATGTCGTCGGGGCCGGGGCAGTCCGACGCGGGGACGCCGCCTCCGGGCTGCCACAGGACGCCGAGCGCGCTGCCCGTGTACAGGGTGCGGTCGGTGGCGCCGGTGGCGGCCGGGGCGAGCCATTCGAGGCGCTCCAGCAGGTGGGCGAGCGGTTCGCCGGGGGCCAGGATGTCGGCCGTGGGGTCGGAGTACCAGCCGCTGACGTGGTAGCTGAGGCGGGCGTCGCCGGCCACGTCGTCCAGCGGGTCGTGGAGGGAGAAGACGTTCTCGTTGTACGGCTGGAAGGCGGTGAACGTCAGCAGGCCGGAGCCGATCGCGGTCAGGAACGGCGCGCGGGCGTCGGCGGGTTCGCGCCAGGGCTGTTCGGCGGTCAGCTCGTACCGGCGGCCGATGAAGGTGGCCTTCAGCTCGCCGTCGTCGTTGTCGCTGTTGCCGTTGCCGTCCGGGTCGAGGTAGGAGACGGTGCCGGGCACCACGTGCTGGCCGTCCTCGCGGGTGCCGAGGTAGTCGCTGTGCACCACCCAGGCGCGACTCTGGCGGGTGTCCGCGCGGTAGCGGACCACCAGCCAGCGGTTGGGCACGAGGGGGAAGTCGCCGATCCCCTCCACCTCGTCGTGACGGCCCCGGGTGAGGGCCTCGGGGAGCTGCCACTGGAGGTAGACGCCGCACCGGCCGGGGTCGTCGCTCCAGTCCTCGAAGGTGAACGGCACGGGTTCGGGCGGCAGGTTGTCCCAGGCCAGGGCGGCGAAGTCGGCCTGCCAGCGCTGCCAGATGAAGCTCCCGTCGGTGATGCGGGTCTGGTCGTTGACCGCGAGCGCGGCGACCTCGACCGGGACCACGAGGGTGTGGTCGGCCGTCATCTCCCGCTGCCCGGCCGTCGCCTGCCGGGTGGTGTGCTGCGTCGTCATCGTCTGCTTCCTCGGGGTCACGGCCGGACGAATTCCTGGAGCTGAGGGGCCTTGATCATCTGGAGGGCGAACTGGGCCGAGCTCAGCCGCGCGCCGTCGTGCGCCGCACCGAGGGCGGGCAGCAGCGCGTCGCCCCGGCCCGCGACGTTGAGCACGTCCCGGCCGCCGGGCCGGAGGAAGCGGGCGAAGCGGTCGTCGGCCGGATCGGCGGGGAACTCGCCCATCGGCGCGCCGATCGAGGCCCCGGTGATCCGCCGCAGCTCGATCGTGCCGATGTCGCTGAACCCGAAGTGCAGGCCCTGCGGCGGCTCGGCCAGGGTGAACGTGTCGATGACCTCCGGGTAGAGGATGAGGAGGACGTCCTCCCCGTAGACGGCGCGCCGTACCGGCTCGACGCTCTCGGCGCCGCGGGAGGCCGCCATGATGATCTTCGGCCAGTTGGGGACGAGGTCCGAGCGCAGCAGGACCGCGCATGGCGGCGGGGCGGCGACCTCGGCGGCGAGCTGGTTGAGGTCGGCGTCCAGGGCGTGGCCCACGCCGACGCTCAGCGCGCCGTCCACGGCCGCGCGCACCCAGCCCGGGTCGGTGTAGGCGAAGCGGAGGGACTCGGGCGGCAGCATCGCGGGGTCGGGCACCAGGTGCTCGAACGGGATCATCTCCAGGAGCGGCAGCCGTGCCAGCCACGCGGCGACCGGGTCCAGTTCGTGCGCGAGGGCCGCGCGCAGCAGGCCGTGGGTCTCGGTCCGGGCGACGGTGGCTCGCAGGGTCTCCGCCGCGAGCGGGCCGGTGCCTGCCGCACGGGGTGCGGCGGCGCGCCGGTGTCCGGCCGCGATCCGCGCGCCTGCCGTGGTCAGCGCGTGGCTGAGCCGTGCGCCGCCGGTCTCGGTGAGCAGCCGGTCGAAGGCCTCACGTGCCGGGTGGCCGGTCAGCGCCTCGGCGGTGGCCGTGCGCCCGGCGGGGCCGGAGCGGGTGAACAGCCGGCGCGCCGCGCTGCGGGCGGCCTTGCGGAACTCCATCAGGGCGGTGTGGAACTCGGCGTCGCCGAGGGACAGTTGGCGCCCGAGGCTGAACGCGGCGGCATAGCCGGTGTCGAAGACGCCGTGCTGTTCGACATAGATCAGGGCCTCGCCGGCCGACTCCAGGCGCTCGCGGCCCTCGCCGGGAGCGGGCAGTCGCTGGGCGGGGGCGGCGGTGAGCGGGCCGCGGTAGTAGGCGAGGGTGCGCTCGCCGGAGTCCAGGCGCTGGGGAAGGGCGGCGGCGCCGGAGGCCAGCCGGTCCAGGGCCTCGCGCTGGGCCGAGGTGGGCTGCGCGGGCCGCTGGGCGCGGCGGCGCAGCAGCAGGTCGGGGCGGGCGTCGGGGCCGTCGGCGAGGTTGTGGGCGAGGTCGCCGAAGCCGACGCCGGTGTCGTACACGGACTCGAACGACCACGACCACAGGGAGACCATCCGCAGGAACTCGGGGGGCTGGGTCGTGCCGTCCAGGTAGTCCTCGAACCCGTCGAGGGAGACCAGGTGGACGACGTGCATGCCGCCGTCCACGGCCGGGAAGCGGTTGGCGACGACGACCGCGTTCAGGTCTTCGACGTCCGGCTCCGGCTCGGGCTCGCCCGCCGCGCGGGTGTGGGTGGCGTCGGGTGGCCCGCCCTCGCGGACGTGGGCGAGCATGGCCATCTCGGCGGGGGTGGGGGCGAGGGCGGTGAACTGGGGGCCGGGGACCAGGACGGTGGAGCAGACCGTGTCCCACTCGTCGTCGAAGACGTACTCGTCCGCGATCGCGGGCGGCCGGCCGGGCTTCTCCCGGCCCAGGAGCTGGCGCACGGTCAGGACGTCGACGGCCCCGACCGCCCGGGGGTCGTCGGGCAGTTCGTTCTCGCGGAAGACGAGCAGGGCCGCCCAGGGCACGCTCTTGTCCTGGCCGCGCAGGCGCCGCAGCCAGGGCAGGGCGGGGGTGTCCAGGGTGATGTGCGGCAGGATCTGGCTGTAGGAGCCGCTCGCCCCCGGCAGCGGGTAGCAGGCCTGGACATCGGTGGGCGCGATGGTGAACCGCAGCTGCCGCACGTCGAAGCGCTGCTGGTGCGAGGGCAGGGTGGCGCCGGTCGCGTCCAGGGTCTGATCGACGCTGATGGTGTGCCTGCCCGCGTACAGGGACGGGATGCGGTGGTCGAACAGCCGCATGCGGTGCTCGACGTCGGGTGTGGTCACGGGTACGTACCTCTCAGCTGGCCGGCACGAGCAGGGGGGCTGCGGTGAAGGCGGTCTCGGCGGCGCGGGCATAGCCGGGAAGGTCGCCGTCGAGCTCACCGAGGCCGACGCCGAAGCCGGTGAAGGCCTCGGCGAGGGCGCGCCGGGCGGTGCGCTGCGGGGCGGCGTCGACGGTGGTGCGGATGCGGTCGATGACACCGGCCCCGGCCAGGCGGCGCGGCACGGGACCGACCGGCGTCGCTCCGGGGTCGAGCGGCTGGGCGCCGGGCTCCATCGGGTCGAAGGCCAGGTGCTCGGCGGAGATGTAGCCGGTGGACTCGCCGTTCTCGGTGGCCGGGGAGGCCAGCCGCACTCCGGTCAGCTGTTCGTGGATCAGCTGGGTGCCGGGGGCGGGCAGCGCGTTGGGGGCGCCCGTGCCCCACAGGGACTGCGGTACGGAGGTCCGGTGGAAGGTGGCGTGCCAGGTGCCGGTCAGCGGCAGCGGGTCGCCGTCCAGGGTGACGGCGACGAGTTGGGTGCTGGTGCGGCCGCTCTCGCCCATCGGGCGCACGCCGAGCCGGCTGCCGCGCTCCGCCACCGGGTTGGAGCGCTTGTCGAGATACATCTCGGTGATCGGCACGGCGGAATCGACGGTGAAGTCGAAGCCCGCCGAGGAGACGAGCCAGGCCCCGCCGTGCCCGCCGCCCAGGGAGTCATCGCTGATCAGACCCGAGTCGGCGTGGATCTGCACGAGGTTGCCGGGCGGGGGCAGCATGTCCTTGAAGCCGTCCCAGTCGAGGTACCTCGGCCCCTCGTCGCGCTCGGCCCCGAACCGGATGGTGAACGAGATGAACCACAGGTGGACGGTGGCCTCGCCGCCGGTCGGCGGCCCGAACAGGCTCAGGCTCGCGCCGATCTCGATCCTGATCGTGATCTTGACGAAGAGGATCTTGATCTGGGCCTGGACGCCGATCCTGACACTGATGCCGAGGTCGAAGTGGAACGGGCGCCACTGGATGAGCGCGTCCGCCTTGGCGACGAGCCACGCGCGCAGGATCCCGGAGTGGAAGTTCACCTCCAGCTCGCCGCCGGCCATCACGGCGGACGGCGTGATCGCGAAGTAGACGCCGCCGGAGACGGTGACGCTGCCCGTCAGGTCCCAGTCGAAGCCGAGCCGGGCCGGCGCCGGGTAGTGGTCGGGCCGCCGGAACCGGGGGTGGTAGCCGCCGAGGGTGAAGACGAAGTCCCCGGCCTGCCGGCTGGGCCCGTACCAGGTGACGAGCGCGACGCCGCCGCGCAGCCGGCAGTTCGGGTCCAGGAGGAAGGAGTTCGGGGTCAGCGCGGCCGCCAGCCGCAGCTCGCCCTTGTTCGGTTTGACGACGACCTCGATGCCGATCTCGGCCTTGGCGTACGTCCGGCCTCCGCCCGGCGGGTACTCGGTGGAGGCGAGTCCGAGCAGGCCGACGGTCAGGTCCGCGCCGGTCTGCACGACCGCCATCGCATGGCCCTTGACGGCCTCGAAGCAGCTGAACGCCAGCCCGGCCGCCACCCACAGTTCGTCCTGGGCCGGGCGTACCCAGGGGTCGGTGCCGCCGGTGATCGTCTTCAGGATCTCCACCGGGTCGCCGTCGGCTCCCCCGATCGCCCCTGGATCCTTGAGCGCGGCGATGAACGGGAAGTCGTTGATCGCCTCCACCTCGGGCAGCCGGATCCGGCTGTTCCAGCCCAGGCCGAGCGCGACGCCGCGCACCTGGAACGGCGGCGGTCCGATGCCCTTGTCCGAACCGAGCGCGCCGAACGCGAAGACGGACGGCTGGAGCCCGGAGTCCCGGGGCACGACGTAGGCGCCCACCGCGCTGCCCGCCACCACACCGGCGTCCACCAGCAGCACACCGCCCAGCACCGTGCGGTACGGCGGGGTGGCGGGCAGGGCCACCAGGGCGCCGTCGACCGACAGCGGCGGGTTGTTGTAGCCGATCACGACGCCGTCACCGTCGGACGGTTTGCCGATACCCCAGCCGCGCGGACTGCGGGCGGCGGGGGCCGAGGCGACGACCGTGAACCCCTCGGGCCCGGCGAACGCGACGAGGCCGCGCCGCCGCACCGGCAACGGGCGTGCCGGCCGGGACCTCGCCGGCAGGGCCCGGCCCAGCCCGTCCCGCCGCGCCGCGTCGAGCACCGGCCGGGCGCTGTCACCGCGCACCGGTACGAGCACGGGACCGGGCAGCACCAGCCAGGTGCCGGCGGGCAACGCGCCCGTGACGGCGGGCGCGGGGGCCCCTTCGGCGGCCAACACGGCTGCGGCTGATCCGACTTGCTCCTGCGTCAGGTCGCGGTCCGTGGCCACGACCCGCCAGGTCCGGCCCGCGTCGTCCTGGAGCTCGGCGACGAACAGTCGCCCGCCCCGGCACAGCAGCGCCAGCCGCAGCCCAGGGCCACTGCCCGTGAGCAGCAGGCGCTCGGCGCCGGCCCGCACGTCGAACCGCGTGACTCCGGCGGCCGACGGCAGGGGGGCGCATTCCAGGCCGAGGGCACGCGCCAACAGGTGAGCCGGGACGGCGGGTTGGGCGGGTTCGGCCGTGAGCGTGACCGCGGCCACCTCGCCGCCCTGGCCATGGAACGTGACGCGTACGGGCAGCGGTTCGGCGCGCAGTGCGGAGGCCGCGGTGCCGGCGGCTTCGAGGTCGGCCGCACTGTCGCAGGCGGCATGCTCCAGGCGCAGGACGCCGTCGGCGACGACCACGAGGAAGGGGTTGTGCCGGAAGTCGAACGCCTCTCCCGGGAGTTCCACGGGGGCGGAGGAACCTCCGCCGTCGAACAGTTTGCGCAGATCCTCCACCTGAAGCGCCACAGGATCCCTTCCCTCGAACGGAATCGGGCAGGCTGTTCGGCCGTGCGACGGCAATGCCCGGGCCGGAGACTGGCGGGCTACGCCGTGCCGCGTGGACATGGCGATTCCCAAGATCAGGAGGAACCTATCGAAGCGACCACCCGAGAGGCAGGACCGAAACGCGCCATAACGGCACGTGTCCGATGATCACCGCTCCGTAGTGCGCCTTCGGGTGTGATCCCGCCCGCGGCTGAGCGCCGCGGCGAAGTGGCAGCAGGGCGCGAGGGTCGTGTGAACCGCGCCCCGTGTGTCCGAAAAACCCACGCAGAGCTATGGATCAGTCCTCGCCATCACGGGCGATGCGGATCAACTCCACTGCGCTACTCTGAAATTGACGGTTGATCAGGTTTTGGGGCGTGGCGTGTTCCCGGCGAACTATCTCCACCATGGGCTCATCGCCGGTTGCCGGTCATCCTCCTGTCGCTGTCTTCCGCGAGCCCCGAGGCGGACGGTCCGCCCCCGTGCTGGGCCCGCCGGTCGATGCCGCCGCACAGCGGGCCGCGCGCGTGCTGGCCGGCGTGCCGACCCGCGGCCGACCGGTCGAGCGGATCAACAAGCCGCCCTGCACGGCGCGTTGGTCATCCACCGTGGCCTGGAGGACCTGTGCGATGCGCCACTGTCGGGCGCCGACCTGGCACAGGAGGCGGCCGGGATGCGGCAGGCGGTGCTCGACCTCACCGGCGCGGCGCCGGGCGCCGACACCGAGCCCATCCCGTGGACGGCCGTGCCCGAATCCGGCTCGGGCCCGTCATCGGAGGCCGTTCCGGGCCGCGATGAAGGACCTGCTGGCGGTGCTCCCCGACCTCTACGATCAACTTGCCATCCGTTGACCGGAGTTGGCAGAGGCGCGCGGTGTGCCCTCCTGGAAGCCGACATCGTGGACGCCGAACGGCACATCACCCTCGCGTACTCGATGGTGCACCTGCGCCGCTCGCGCGACCACCGCCCCGACGACGGCCACATCCTCGCCCGCTGACCAGCCCGCCCCCGAAGGGCAACGGCCCGCCATCCCGCGCCGGTTACGCCGCGTTGCGTCGATGTCACGGAAACGACCCCAAGCGAGACCTGCTCCTGGATGATGGTCCACGAGCGTAGCACCGCGAGCGGTCCGGGGTCGCGGCCGCAGGCAGCCTCCTGACCAAGCCTGCGGCTGCTGGTGTCCCGGTCCATCAGTCGTCAACAGGAAGGCAGACACGGTGAGCGACGAGAAGGCGCAGCTGATCTACGGCCAGGGAGAAGAGGCGTGCCCCGAGGGGAACTTCTGCCTCTACCGCGCCACCAACTTCAACATCGGCCAGGCCCCGGGAGTCGGGGACAAGATCCTGGCCATTCCGGTGGGCACGTCCGTGAACGACTTCTCCGTGTACGGCTTCGACCACAGCGGTGACGGGGTGAGCAGCGTCGTCAACCGCACCGAGGAGGACAACGCGCTCTTCTCGGCCGCGGACCAGCGGGGGCACTCGCTGCCGGTGGACCGCAGGTCCTCGATCGCGAACCTGGCGCGGATCGCGATGGCCGACAGCCCGAACGGCAGCTGGAACGACCGGGCCCGGTCGGCGCTGGCGGCTCCCTTCCTGGGGAACCTGATCGTCGAGCAGTCCTTCCTGAGCAAGTGGCAGGACTGGGAGACCCAGAAGTGGATCTACTCCTACCGGGTCACCGTGCGCGCCGCCGAGACGCGTGTGGTGAAGTGGGCCCTCGGTTTCGGTGACCTGCCCGAGGGGACCTCCCTGTACAAGGGGTTCACCGATGTCTTCTGGGGTCAGATCCTGCGGGACGGCACCGAGGGCAGTGTCCTGCTCGGCTCCCCGGCGGGCGGCGGACACACCATCGACCCCGGTACCGACCTCGCCATCGACATCCAGCTCCTCTACCCGAAGGAAAGCCCCGCTCAGGAGCACCTGACGAGCCTGAACGCCCAGCAACTGGGCTGAGTGGCGGGCGCTCCGCGGAGCACCCGGCCGAGGCCGGTGGCCTGCGTGGTGCGGCCGCCCCGGGGCAGGGTCCCGGGGCGGCCGCAGTGCGTGAGCGCGGGCAGGAGCGGGCCGGCGACTGCGGGACTGTCAGCAGCAGCCGTGCCACTGGTAGTCGGTCGGGACTTCGAGTCCGGTCCCGGTGTCGTCGGTGGCCGCCCCGGCGGCGGAGTGGATGGTGGTTCCCCTCTTGATGGTCTCGGCGACCTCGATGTCCCTGATCTCCTCCGGAGGGACCGTCAGCGGGTTCGCGGAGAGGATCACCAGATCGGCGAGCTTCCCGACCTCGATGCTGCCCTTGCGGTCCTGTTCGAAGTACTGGTGGGCGGCGTGGATGGTGATGGACTTGACCGCGTCCAGGGCCGACACGCGCTGCTCGGGCCCGAGGACGACCCGGTCGGTGCGGGTGCGGCGGGTGACCTGGCTGGAGAGGATGGCGATCGAGTCGGGCAGGGCCACCGGCGCGTCGTGGTGCGAGGTGTAGACCATCTGCCGGTCGACGGCCCAGCGGGCGGGGGAGATGGTGGCGGCCCGCTCCTCGCCGAGGACGGTCTTGCGGTACCAGTCGCCCCAGTAGAAGGTGTGCATCGAGAAGAAGGACGGGATGACGCCCAGGCGGGCGAAGTCGTCGATCTGATCCTCGCGGGCGGTCTGGGCGTGGATCGCCACCGTCCGCCGGTCGCCGGGGCCGGCCTCCTCGGCGGCGGCCTCGACCGCCTCGACGAACTGGTCGATCGCGGCGTCCCCGTTGACGTGGGCGAGCACCTGCCAGCCTTTGGCGTACGCGGTGCGTACCTGGTCGAGGACGACCTTGGGGTCCTCGATGGTGGGGTAGCCGCGGTAGCCCTCGGGCGTGTTCTCCGGCCGCTCCTCGTAGGGTTCGGTGAGCCAGGCGGTACGGCCCTGCGGGGATCCGTCCAGGTACATCTTCACGCCGGCAGCCCGCACGCCCCGCTTGTAGTCCTGGCTCGCGCCGACCGGATCCGGCTCCGGTGAGGCCGTCGCCTCGTCGGCCCGGGCGTAGGCGACGACATCGATCTTGAACGGCACGAGTGCGGCGGCGCCCCGCAGGGCCTTCAGGTTCTTGAGTGTGGCGCCGCCCTCCTGGACGGTCGTGAAGCCGAAGCTCGCGGCCGAGGCGATGCCCTTGCTGAAGAGGGCGGCCAGCGCGGTCAACGGCAGGCCGGCGGTGGCCATCTCGGAGGCCGGGCTGAAGGCGGTTTCCTCCAGTACGCCGTTGGGCTCGCCGAACGGTCGATCGATGGGGTCGGTCCGGCGACGGATGACGCCGCCGTCCGGGTCGGCGGTGGCCTTGGTGTAGCCCAACTCCCGCAGGCCCAGGCTGTTCACCGCCCCGAGGTGGAAGGACTGGTGGATGGCCAGCACCGGCCGGGTGGTGGACACCTCGTCGAGGTCCTCGCGGGTGGGGTGGCGGCCTTCGGCGAGCATGGCGTCGTCGTAGCCGAACCCGATGATCCACTTGGACGCGGCGCCCACCGGTGTCCTCGCCCAGGCGCGCAGCTTCTCCCGGAGCGAGGCGAGGTCGGTGACGTCGCCGTCCGGGTCGGCCAGCAGGTTGGCGAGGGTGGCCTGCAGCCCGATGCCGCCCAGGTGGCCGTGGGCGTCGATGAACCCGGGCAGCAGCGCGCGGCCGCCGAGGTCGCGCACCCGTGTGCGCGGCCCCTGCCAGCGCTCGACGGCCTCCTGGTGGTCGCCGACGTGGACGATGACGCCGTCCTTGACCGCCACCGCCTCGGGGCGGGGGTCGGACTCCCGGGAGTCGGCGGTGGCCGTCACGATCTCCCCGCCGTGGAAGATGGCATCGGCTTCCTCGTACGGCGCCGCAACCCGGGCGTCGCCGTCGTCCGTCGTCCCGGCCGGCTGACCGCTCATACCGGTTCCCTCCTGTCGTCACTGGCTACGCATCGTGCTCGCCTGTCTACCCGTGGCCACTGATCGGGAATCCGGCTCACGCGGCCGAGTGGCGCAGTGGCCGCCGGCTTCGGCGGGTGCGTCGGAGCCGGCGGTCTCGACTTCGACGGGCGTGGATCAGCAGCCGCTGGTCTCGGCGGGTGCCTCGGTCGCGAGGGTGATGAGCTGGGGGGCGCTGGTGAGGGTGAGGACCTCGGGGGCGGCGGGGACGGAGCAGCAGCCGCCGCCCTGGGCGGCGTCGGGGGCTTCGGGGGCGTCGAAGAGGCCGGCGCCGCCGCAGACCCCGGTCTCGGGGAGGGTGAGTTCGACGCGGGCCGCGGCCTCGTGGTCGCCGGCGAGGTGGGCGGCGATGGAGCGGACCTGCTCGTAGCCGGTGCGGGAGAGGAAGGTCGGGGCACGGCCGTAGGACTTCATACCGACCAGGTAGAGGTCCTTCTCGGGGTGCGCCAACTCGCGTGCGCCGTGCGGGTAGACGGTGCCGCAGGAGTGCTGGTTGGGGTCGATCAGTTCGGCGAGGGCGACGGGGGCCTGGAGGCGTTCGTCGAGGTCGAGGCGCAGCTCGTCGAGGAAGGAGAGGTCGGGGCGGAAGCCGGTCAGCGCGATGATCTCGTCGACGGGCCGGCTGCGGCGGCCGTCCTCGTCGACCAGGACGAGCCGGTCGCCCTCGCTCTCGACGGCGGTGGTGCGGAAGCCGGTCAGGGCGCTTGCGTGGCCTTCCTCGACGGCCTTCTTGGCGCGCAGGCCGAGCGCGCCGCGCTCGGGCAGCTGGTCGGCGGTGCCGCCGCCGTAGGTGGAGCCGGAGATGCCCCGGCGCAGGATCCACTCGGCGTGGGTGCCGGGCTCGTCCTCGGCGAGGTCGGCGAGCAGGGCGAGCGCGGTGAACGCGGAGGCGCCGGCGCCGATGACGGCGGTGCGCTTGCCGGCGTACCGCCTGCGGGTCTCGGGGTCGCTCAGGTCGGGGGCGCGGTAGGAGATCTTCGCGTTCGCGGCGCGCTCGCCGAGGGCGGGCAGGCCGTTGCCGCCGGCCGGGCCGGGGGTGGACCAGGTGCCGGAGGCGTCGATCACCGCGCGGGCGAGGACGCGCTCCTCGGAGCCGTCGGAGTGGTCGATGTGAACGGTGAAGGGCCGCGTCTCGCGGTCGGCGTC
Source organism: Kitasatospora sp. NPDC056783 (assembly GCF_042789895.1). Classification (NCBI taxonomy): domain Bacteria; kingdom Bacillati; phylum Actinomycetota; class Actinomycetes; order Kitasatosporales; family Streptomycetaceae; genus Kitasatospora; species Kitasatospora sp. NPDC056783. The sequence goes on along the minus strand of NZ_JBHUAF010000002.1, from coordinate 106,936 downwards.
GACGATCCGGTCGCGGCCGGCCCGGGACACGCCGGTGACGCGGGCGTCGTAGCGGACCCGGTCGCCGAGGGCGTCGGCGAGCGGCTGCAAGTACTCGGCGACCCAGTCGCTGCCCGAGGGGTACGCGGTGTCGTCGGGCCGGACCCACGCGGTCGGGGCGAGGAGCTTCTCGGCGGCGGGGTCGACGACCTCAGCCCACTGGGAGAACAGTCGCACGTGCGACCACGCGCGTACCGCCGTGGCCGCCGACGGGCCGGCCTCCAGCACCACGGGCTCGACGCCGTACTCGACCAGGTGAGCGGCGGCGGCCAGACCGACCGGTCCGGCGCCGATGACGACGACGGGCAACTGCTCGGCGGTGGAGGCGTTCACGAGGGTTCTCCTTTGTTTCGACACTTGTCGATGAAGTCTTCCGGCTCCAGCGTGGCAGTTGCTTTGATGAATATCAACATAGGCATTTGTCGAATCAGAGGATGTGGAGGCCGTCGATGTCGCGGTGATCGGGGGCGGGCGGCATCTCCAGTGATTTGATGTATGTCAACATAGATGTATGTCGAACTCGAACGTGCTGCCCGTGCTGGAGCCCGAGACCGTCGTGCCGTGCTGCCCGCCGCTGACCGCCGCGCCGTTGTCGGAAGAGGACTCCGCGCGGATGGCGGCGATGTTCAAGGCGCTGGGTGACCCGGTGCGGCTGCGGCTGTTCTCCCGGGTCGCCTCCCACGACGGCGGGGAGGCGTGCGTGTGCGACATCCAGGACGTCGGCGTCTCCCAGCCGACCGTCTCCCACCACCTCAAGAAGCTGCGCGAGGCGGGCCTGCTCACCTCCGAGCGGCGCGGCACCTGGGTCTACTACCGCGTCGAGCCCTCCGTACTCGCCGCCATGGCAGGCATGCTCGCCGGCGCCGGCCACTGACCCGGTCGCCCCGATCCCCAGGAGCGCTCACCCCATGTCCGACGCCACCATCACGATCGCGCCGATGACCGCCGGTCACGCCGAGCAGGTCCTCGCGATCTTCCAGGACGGCATCGACGGTGGGAATGCCACCTTCGAGACCAGCGCGCCCACCTGGGAGCGCTTCGACCAGGCCAAGTCGGCGGACCACCGCTTCGTCGCCCTCGACGGGGTCGGCCGGGTGCTCGGCTGGGTGGCGGTCAGTGCCGTCTCCGACCGGTGCGCGTACACCGGGGTGGTCGAGCACTCCGTCTACGTTCACCCGGGCGCCCGGGGACGCGGCGTGGCTCGTCTGCTGCTGGAGGCGCTGATCGCCTCGACGGAGGCGGCCGGGATCTGGACGATCCAGTCCGGGGTGTTTCCTGAGAACGCGGCCAGCCTCGCCGTCCACGCCCGGGCCGGATTCCGGGTGATCGGCACCCGTGAGCGCATCGCCCGCCACCACGGCACCTGGCGGGACACCGTGCTGATCGAGCACCGCAGCCCCGTCGTCGTCTGACCCCGGGCGGCAGCTGCTCGTCGGAGCATTCCTGCGTTGTCCGAAACCCGGCACCGCCCGTGACGGCGGGTCAGCGCAACAGGTCGCCGATCTCGGCAACGGCCTGGCGGGCGGCGCGGACGCCGGCGCCGCAGCCGCGGCGGACCCCGGCGGCGGTGCTGGTCGTGTCTGCGGAACGGCACTCCAGACAGTGCACGGGAGTCAGGACTCCTTCGCCGCGGTGGTGACGGCGGCGGGGGAGAAGCGCTTGCGCCAGGCCAGGGAGACGTAGACGAGGGCGATGAGGACGGGCACCTCGATGAGGGGGCCGACGACGCCGGACAGGGCCTGGCCGGAGGCGACGCCGAAGGTGGCGATGGCGACCGCGATGGCGAGTTCGAAGTTGTTGCCGGCGGCGGTGAAGGCGAGGGTGGCGGTGCGGTCGTAGGCGAGGCCGAGGGCCTTGCCGAGGGCGAAGGTGCCGAACCACATGATCGCGAAGTAGGCCAGCAGCGGCAGGGCGATGCGGGCCACGTCCAGCGGCTGGGAAGTGATCGTCTTCCCCTGGAGGGCGAAGAGGATCACGATCGTGAACAGCAGCCCGTACAGGGCCCAGGGGCCGATCTTCGGCAGGAACGTGTGCTCGTAGGTCTCGCGGCCGACCTTCTTCTCGCCGAGGCGGCGGGTGAGGAAGCCGGCCAGCAGCGGGATGCCGAGGAAGACCAGGACGTTGACGACGATCTTGGCGACGGAGAAGTGCAGTCCGTCCTGTTCGAGGCCGAGCCAGCCGGGCAGGACATCGAGGTAGAACCAGCCGAGCACGCCGAACATGACGACCTGGAACACCGAGTTGAGTGCCACCAGGACGGCGGCGGCCTCGCGGTCGCCGCAGGCGAGGTCGTTCCAGATGATGACCATGGCGATGCAGCGGGCCAGGCCCACGATGATCAGGCCGGTGCGGTACTCGGGGAGGTCGGGCAGCAGGAGCCAGGCCAGGGCGAACATGACGGCGGGGCCGAGCACCCAGTTGATCACCAGGGAGGAGGCCATGAGCTTGCGGTCGCCGGTGACGGTGTGCAGGCGGTCGTAGCGCACCTTGGCGAGCACCGGGTACATCATGACCAGCAGACCGAGGCCGATCGGCAGCGAGACACCGCCGACCTCGACCTCGGCGAGGGCGTCGTTCAGGCCGGGGATGAGGCGGCCGAGGCCGAGTCCGAGGCCCATGGCGAGCAGGATCCAGACCGCGAGGAAGCGGTCCAGGAAGGAGAGCCTGCCGACCGGTCCGGCCTCGGGGTGGTCCGGGGGAGCGGTGGTCCTGGTGGCGGTCACGGGCAGGACCTCTTCGAGTCGGCGTTGGCGCGGGCGGTGGCGGCGAGGTCGCCGAGGAGGCCGGCGAGGCCGTCCAGGGCGTCCGCGCGGAGCTTGTAGTAGGTGAAGCGGCCGCAGGGCTCGGTGTCGACCAGTCCGGCCTCGCGGAGGATCCTGAGGTGGTTGGACAGGTTGGTCTGCCGGGCGCCGGTCTCCTCGACCAGGTGGCTGGTGCAGAGGGCCTCGCGGGCGAGCAGGGTGAGTATCCGCATCCTCAGTGGGTCGGCCACGGCCTTCAGCACGTCCACCGTGTCATTCACATCACCAACCGCTGACATCACCATGCGGTGATACGTTAGTCGATGCCGGCGGCGGCTCCAAGCCCGCCACCGAATCCGCCCCGGTCGAAGCGCCTGCGCGTCGCTGCCGCCGAGGGGCGCTCGCCGTCCGCGCACTCCCTCGACGACGGTGCCGTCGGTGCCGTCGGCCGCAGCGGATCGGCTCCGGGGCCCACGGCCCGGCCGCCGGCCCCGGCGCGTGGGTCAGTCCTGGGCCCGGCTGAGGACCCAGACGCCGTAGGCGTCGTTCGCGGGATGCAGTTCATAGGTGCCGGCCCGCAGGTCTACGCGCAGTCCGGCGGCGGCCACGTCCGCCTCGAACTCCGTCGCCGGGTAGGTCCGGGCGTGCGGCGGCGGGTCCTGGAGGTGGAACCCGACGAGGATCCGGCCGTTCTCACCGAGCACGTCGCGCATCGCGCGCAGCGCCGCGCGCTCGGTGCCCTCGGCGAGGAAGACGATGACGTTGCCCACGCAGACGACCAGGTCGAACGGGCCGTCGCCGGGGCCGAGGTCGAGGATGTCGCGTTCCTCGATCGGCAGCCCGGGGTAGGCCTCCCGGGCCTGCCGGACCAGGGCCTCGTCGGGCTCGATCGCGACCACGTCGTGCCCCCGCTTCAGGAGCGCGGCGGCCACCCGGCCCATGCCGGCGCCGGCGTCGAGCACCCGGGCGCCGCGCGGCAGGAGCGTGTCGGCGAGCCTGGCCTCGCCGTCGATGTCCTCGCCGGCGGCGATCAGCTCGGCGAACCGCTTGCCGAAGCCTCCGCTGTTTCCCGCTTCCTGCCAGCGGGTCCGTCGCGTCGTCATCGGTGTGGGTTCTCCCTGTGGCAGCGTGGTCCGGTCCATGCCTTGAATCCTAGGGTGACGTCATCGGCGCTGGTGAGGGCCCCCGCGCGGGCGGTCCCGACGGCTCACCGCGCGGGCGGTCCCGACGGCTCACCGCGCGTCCGGGGATTCGGGGGAGTCCCTCCCCGGTCCCGCGAGCCCACGGCCCCGTGGGCGGAGTGTCCATTACCGCATTCACATCACTATCGACTGACATCATTTTCTAGTGATACGTTTGGCGGTGTCGGTGGCCGCTCCGCACAGGCCTCCGAGTTCCCGCAGCGCGGTCGGTCCGCGGACACGACGACTGCCGCAAGGACGTACCGCTGGATCGACCGTGCCCGCCCGATCGTGTCGTGCCGCGCCCCGTCTCCGAGGAAGAGCGAGATGACCACCGCCCCCGTAGCCTCCGTGCTGTTCGTTTGCGTCCACAACGCCGGCCGCTCCCAGATGGCCGCCGGTTTCCTGGCCCACCTCGCGGGCGACCGCGTCGAGGTCCGCTCCGCCGGCTCCATGCCGGGTGACCGGGTCAACCCGTCCGCCGTCGCCGCCATGGCCGAGCTGGGCATCGACATCTCGGACCGGAAGCCGAAGATCCTCACGACCGAGGCCGTCCAGGCGTCCGACTACGTCATCACCATGGGCTGCGGCGACGCCTGCCCGTACTTCCCCGGCAAGAAGTACCTCGACTGGAAGCTCGACGACCCGGCCGGCCAGGGCGTCGAGGCCGTCCGCCCGATCCGCGACGAGATCAGGACCCTGGTCGAGAACCTGATCGCCGAGATCGACGCCAGGCAGCCGTCGCGCCGACCGCAGGAGCGGCGTCGGTGACGTGCTCGTCGTCGGTTCCGGCCCGGCCGGCACGATCGCGGCGCACGCCGGCCCCGATCCACACCCGAACTGGACGCGCCTCGAACCGGCCCCTACCTTCGGCGCATGGGTGATGCTCCTCGTCGGCGCCTGATCAGGGTGGACGCGCCGGCCGCGCTCGGGTTCGCGCTCCTTCCGCAGGTGTCGGTGCTGCGTCCGGCCGACGGCGGCGAGGTGGGTGCCACCGCCGTGTGGCTGCTGTCCCTGGGCACCGCGCTGCCGCTGGCCGTACGGCGGCTGTGGCCGGTCCCGGTGTTCGTGGTCGTGTTCACCGGCGCCTGCGCGGCGCCGGCCGCCGGGGTCGGGCCGACTCTCTTCCTCGCCGCCGCCTACGCCCTGTACCTGGTGGCCGTCACCAGGACGGGGCGACCGGGGCTGTCCGCGGCTCCCGTCGCCGCGCACGGGGGAACCCTCAGCGCGGGGCCGCGGCCGAGCGGTGGCTTCCGGATCGTGGCGACGCTGCCGTACTGAGCCCGACCCGTTCGTGGGTCCCGGACCCGGCCTGTTCACGGCCGCCGGACTCATCCGCGGGTATGGGTTCGGCCCGCGCGGCCCGTCGCGGAATCCCGACCCCGGACCGATGCGGCCGACGGACCCGCCCGACGAGACTCGTCAGGCGGTCGAAGTCCAGAACCTGACCAAGCGGTACGGGGAGAACACCGTCGTGGCGGGCCTCACCTTCACGGTGCGGCCGGGCGCCGTCACCGGATTCCTGGGCCCCAACGGAGCCGGGAAGTCCACGACGATGCGCATGCTGCTCGGCCTCACCCGCCCCGACGCCGGATCCGCCCGCATCGCCGGTCGCCCCTATCGCGAACTGGCGTACCCCGCCCGGCAGATCGGCGCCCTGCTGGAGACGGCGCTCCCGCACCGAAGTCTGACCGCCGCCGACCATCTGCGCTGGATCGCGCGGAGCAGCCGGATCGACCGGCGACGGGTCGCCGAGGTCCTGGAGACGGTCGGCCTGACCGGAGCGGTCCGGCGGCGGACCGGCACGTTCTCCCTCGGCATGGGACAGCGGCTCGGCCTGGCCGCGGCCCTGCTCGGCGACCCGCCCGTCCTGGTGCTCGACGAGCCGGTCAACGGCCTGGACGCGGAGGGCATCCGGTGGCTGCGCGACCTGCTGCGCTCGATGGCCTCCGAAGGCCGGACCGTCCTCGTCTCCAGCCACCTGATGACCGAGATGTCCACGGTCGCGGACGACCTGGTCGTCCTCGGCCGCGGCCGGCTGCTCGCCCGGACCGGCACGTCGGAGTTCATCCGACGCCACGCACGGACCTCTGTGCGGGTGCGGATCTCCGAACCCCTGCGCCTGCACCGGGAACTGGAGCGGAGGGGCGCCTCGGCGCACCTCGCGCACGACGGCAGCCTGGAGGTCGACGGCATGACGGCGGCCGAGGTCAGTCGGCTGGCGGCGGCGGGTGATCTCCCGCTCGAAGAGCTGAGCACCCGTACGGGATCGCTGGAGGACGCCTTCCTCAAGCTCACCGGCGACGGAGGAAGCGGCACCCATGTCTGAGACGGCTGCGGTCATCATCGCCTACGAGAGCGGTCTCGCCGAACCGGGGATGCCTGCCTGAGTCCGCCCGCGATCAAGGCGGTGGAGAGCCTGGCGGCGCGGGGACGAGCAGGCCGCGGATCCGGTTCACAGTCAGGCGTGCCGGCAGGCCCGGGTGGCCGGCGGGTGCGGCCCGCCGGTTCCGCTGGGCGAAGGGCACGGACGTGCCGGTCTCGACCGGCGTCCGCTCGACCGGGCCGAACGGTGGCTCGCGGATGTCGATCCGCGATGATCTAAAGTTGAAGAATTCTTCAAGTTCATAGATGATGCTGCCCTGTATTCGGCAGGAGTGTGGCCCAGGGGCGATGTCCCTGGCGAGGAGGGGCACATGAGTGACGTTTTCGACCAGGAGCTCCGCGAGCAGCTCGCCGAGGCGCGGCGGCAGCGGGCCGGCGCTCGGGCGGCCGGCGACGAGGACGGCGCGCAGGCGTACGCCGGTCGCGTCGCGCAACTCCTGCGGATCGCCGCCCACCACGGCATCGAGGTCGAGCACACCGCCGAGGAACGGGAAGAAGGCTGAGCATGGCCGTCCCGCTCTACCAGGCCAAGGCGGAGTTCTTCCGCACGCTCGGCCACCCGGCGCGCATCCGCGTGCTGGAACTGCTCCAGGACGGTCCGCGCCCGGTGCGCGAGCTGCTCGCCTCGATCGAGATCGAGCCCTCCAGCCTCTCTCAGCAGCTCGGCGTCCTGCGCCGCAGCAGCCTGGTCACCGCCACCCGTGAGGGCAACACGGTGGTCTACGCGCTGAGCACGCCGGACGTCGCGGAGCTGCTGCGCGCCGCGCGCCGCATCCTCACCGAGATGATCACCGACCAGGGGGCGCTGCTCGCCGAGCTGCGCGAGGCCGCCGTGCAGGACATCCGGGAGGAGACCGCGTGAGCGCTGTACAGCCGGCCCTCCTGCCGCGGCGTCCCGGCCGAGGCCACGGCAGGAGACGGAGCCGACCGATGACCGCACCCCGGAAGCTTCGGCGGTGAGCCGCCGTTGGGGACGCCGACACCGGCGGGACTGGGAACGGGTCCCGCCGGCTCACGAGGACCCGCCCGTAGCCGCCGGGCGACACCTCGCTCTGTCCCTCCCCGCGCTCCCGCCCACGATTCCGCTGGCCCGGCGAACCGCGCAGATCCGCTTCACCACGTGGGGCCTGCCGCGCGGCGCGGCCGTCCTGGACGCGACCCTGCTCATCGTCACCGAGCTGGTGACCAACTGCGTCCGCCACGCCGCCGAGCGCTCACCGGAGCTCGGGCTGACCCTGAGCCTCGGTGACAGCTACCTCGAAGTCCTGGTGGCCGACCGGCACCCCCGCGTGCCGACGGTGGCGGCCGGTGGGGGGCTGAGGGTGATCGCCGAACTCGTCGACGACTTCGGTGGCCGTCTCGCCATCGTCCCCTCCACCCTGAGCGCGGGTAAGACCGTGGGCGTCCAACTGCCCCTGTCCGCCGAGCCCGCACCCTGACCCAGGCCCCGGAAGGACACCCTCGCGCTTCGAGATCACCCCTACGACGACCGCGGCACGCCTACGACCGCCGATGTCGTCGACCTGACCGCCTCGCGCGAACGCCTCGCCGAGGCTGTGCTGATCCGCGAGCGCGGCTGGGCCGGCTCGATGGACGAGGCATGGGCGGGCACCGCGCCGGGTAGCCGCGCTCGGCGGGACCCGGTGCGGCGCCGGGACCCGGTGCGCCGCCGCCGGGTGGCCTCTGCCGCAGAGGCGGGGCCGCCCCGGCGTCGGTTCCAGGGCGGCCCCACCGAAGGAGGCGCTTCCGGGGGCCTCCTGAGCTATGACTTTATCATTTGCTAAGATTCGCAACTGCGAGGACAGCGAAGGGAGCAGGAGCGCGTATCTCACCGGGCCGCAGTGCCGTGGTGTCGTCCGCTCCGTACCTGGCGCCGGACGGGTCGTGCCGCACCGCGCCAGGTGTGCGGCACCACTGCCGATGGCCCGGGCTTCCGTTCCCCCTGCTGGTCGGCTGGGCTGTCCTCGTGCTCGCCGCCGCCCTTGCGGTGTGGTGTCTCCGACGGGAGGGCGGCGGCGAGCGAATTCCCGGCCCCGGGTGGGACCGGCACCGTGACCGCCCCGCTGTCGCGCGCTGACCGCCACGGCCCCACCCGCGAAGGCCGGCCGGAGTGCCCTTGTCGATCACATGAACTACGCAATTGCTAAAGTCGAAGCAGGTAGAGGTCCGCTTTCCGAGTGCTGATGGAGACGGTGACGACGTGAACGCCGAAGCCCCCGCCCCGCCTCCGGTGGTCAGCGTCCCGCTGTACCAGCTGAAGGCCGAGTTCTTCAAGACGCTCGGCCACCCCGTGCGGATCCGGGTCCTGGAACTGCTGAGCCAGCGAGAGTGCGCCGTCGCCGAGATGCTCCCCGAGGTCGGCGTGGAGGCGGCACACCTGTCCCAGCAACTCGCCGTGCTGCGCCGTGCCCGGCTCGTCTCCTCCCGCCGCGAGGGCTCCACGGTCTACTACCGCCTCACCACCCCCGAGGTCGCCGAACTCCTCACGGTCGCCCGCGGCATCCTCAGCGACGTCATCACCAGCCAGGCCGAACTGCTGGACGACCTGCGGACGACCACCTGAGCCGCGTCAAGATCGTCGACCCGTCCTGCTTCAACCGGCCCGCCCTGCCCGTCGCCCTCGCGGACACGATCGTGCCCGACTTCCCCTCACCAACAAGAGCTTCAACCTCTCCTACGCCGGCAACGACCTGTGACCCGCAGCGCCCAGCCGTACCAGGTCGCCCCGTCGACGGCGACGACCAGCCACCTCCGGCCACAGGACGCGGGTGACCGTCACACCACCGCTCGGCGGACGACCGAGGTCGAACCCGGGTCCGTCCGGCAAGCGGCTCCGTCTGGAGGGGGTGGACCTGCCGGAGCCGACGGCCACCGCCCGCGACCGCTTCGAGGCGCGCGCCCTCGGACAGGGGTGTCGAACGGGTTGGCACCTCTCACCCTTTCGGGGAGTGTGGCTGGCGCGCGCAGGCGGGAGTGCGGCAGCATCGGGGCGGGAGCCCGGTCTGGGCAGGACCGGGGGTGTTGAGGAGCGGGTGCCCGTCATGGTGACGCGGGCACCCGCTCGTCGGCCTCCTCGCCGGTGCGGGTGGGCAGGATGCGGGTCACCGGCCACGACGTGGTCCGGGAGCCGGACGCGGTCCGGGCCGCGATCGGCGTCACCGGCCAGTTCTCCGCGATGGACGGCTTCCTCACCGGCCAGGAGAACCGGGTGTGAGTAGTCGGCGTACAGGAAATCCCGGTGAGATTGATCTTGGCCGGCTAGGGAGCGTCTTTGGTCGTGATCAAGAGGTCCACTCCTGGACCGGCTTCCTTGACGCCTTCGGGCACGTCTCCGAGCGGCGCACCCGGATGGAGGGCCTGCTCGTCTCCCTGGTCGCGCTGCTGGTGGCGGAGAGCTGCAACATCGGCCTGACTCCGGTCATCGACCCGGAGAACAAGTAGCTGACTCGCTCGCGGCTGTCCCACGTCGACCAGAACTACCTGCGAGCCGACACCATCGCCGCGGCGAACGCCGCGCTCATCACCGCCCAGTCCCGCATCGAGCTGGCCCAGATGTGGGGCGGCGGGCTGCTCGCCTCCGTCGACGGCCTGCGCTTCGTCGTCCCCGTCAAGAGCATCAACAGCGGCCCCTCGCCCAAATAATACGGCTACAAACGCGGCGTGACCTGGCTCAACGCCGTCAACGACCAGGCCGCCGGGATCGGCGCGATGGTCGTACGCGGCACCCCGCGCGACAGCCTCTACACCCTGGACATCCTGCTCAACCTCGAGGGCGGGGTGAAGCCGGAGATGGTCGCAACCGACAACGCCTCGTACTCGGACATGGCCTTCGGCCTGTACAAGATGCTCGGATTCCGCGCCGTCGTTCTGTGGAACACCCGCTACCTCGATGCCGCCGTCGCCCAGCTCCGCGCCGAGGGCCACGACATCAAGGACGAGGACGTCGCCCGCCTCTCCCCGCTCAAAGACCGGCACATCAACTTCCTGGGCCGCTACCTGTTCAACATCAAGGCCAACGGCCCCGGCCAGGGCCTGCGACCGCTCCGGGACCCGAACGCACCTGACGAACAAGACGGTGATGGGGATTAGGGCTCGTGTGACCCATGACTGGCAGGCAAGGAGAGCCAGAGGGCAGCGGCCCTGTTCCCGTCCGGCCTGCTCGACCTGCCGACCTGAAGGGCTGCCGTGGAGTCTGCGCTGATCGGGCGTGGTGGCGGGAAGCACGATGCTCCTTTGCCCACGGCATGGGCCCGGCATTCCGGGGGGTGCCCTGATGGGCAGCCTGCGTACCCGTCGGGGCAGGAATCGCCTGGCGCAGGAGATGGTGTCGGCCCTGCGGAAGGGGCGTCGGTGGCGGCCTGACCGTCTGCAAGATCGAACCCGCTGACCGCGTCGCATCGCTTCCATCGCGGGTAGATGACGGTGGCGTCGGCCATGCAGAGGTGTTCCACCATCACACCGTTCACACTTTTCTCCCCAGTGTGTCGGCACCTACCAGAACGAGATATCCGAAATATCGGATTGTCCGGATGTGTGTCGGCTGCGACAATCGCGGGATGCGTAATCACATCCTGTCCGACGGCACCGTCGCCCTCTCCCTCCTGCGTCTCGACGATGCGTCGGCGCACCTGGCCGGGGAGGACACACAGCTGGTGCGCTGGCTGAATGGCGGCCCCGGAACCCGGGAGAGCGTCGAGGCGTACCTCGTGCACTGCGCTCAGCAGTGGGAGGCTGACGGGCCGCTGCGGGCCTTCGGTATCCGGTTCGGTGCCGAAGAGACCCTGGCCGGCACGGTTGACCTGCGGTTCGAGGGCGAGGGTCTGGAGCTTGGTCAGGTGAACGTGGCCTACGGGCTTTACCCGGCCTGGCGCGGACGGGGACTGGCGACCCGCGCGGTCGACCTGGCGTGCCGGTATGCGGCCGACCAGGGTGCGATCTGCGCGGTGATGAAGGCGGAGCCGGAGAACGAGGCGTCCGCACGGGTCGCCCTGCGGGCGGGCTTCACCCTGGTCCGCCGGATCCGTGAGCAGAGTGGAACCGTCTACGACCGCTACGAGCGTCCTCTGGTGAAGGGGCTGGCGGTGAGGATCGCCGGCGAGGCCGACATCGATGCGGTCTTCGACATCCGCACCAGCGTGCGCGAGAACCATCTCTCGCACGAGCAGCTCACCGAGCTCGGGATCACGAAGGAGTCGGTGAAGGAGGCGTTGGCTGCGTCCCCGTGTCTGTGGATCGCCGAGGTCGAAGGGCAGGCCGCCGGGTTCGCGATGGCGGACACCGAGGCCGGCAGCGTCTTCGCATGCTTCATCCGCCCGCAGTTCGAGGGGCGCGGTCTGGGGCGCATGCTCATGCAGCGCGCGGAGGCGTTCCTGTTCGAGCGCCATGCGACCGTCTGGCTGACCACCGATACCTCCAGCCGCGCTCCCAGCTTCTACCGTCGGCTCGGCTGGACCGCGCTGCGGGATCTGCCGGACGGCAGCACCCACTTCGAGAAGCAGCGCACGACACCTGCCGTCGGCAAGATGCACGCCGACGAGGCGGACATCGATGAACCTCACGTGCGCTGACTGCTGGTCGCCCAGTTCCCCCACTGGGCCGACCTGCGGCTCGCACCGGTCCGGTCCGCAGGGACGGACAACGCCATGTACCGGCTCGCCGATCCCCTCGGGCTCGCCCGGGACCTCGCCGGCTTCATCACCGCCCTGCGCGGTGTCGACACCACCGGTGCCCCGGCCGCGCGCCGGGGTCTGCCCCTCACCACGCAGGACGAGGAGGTGCGTGCCGCGCTGGCCGACCTGGGCGGACTGATCGACGTACCCGCAGCGACGGCCGCGTGGGAACAGGCCCTGCACGTACCGGCGTACGAGGGGCCGGCACAGTGGTTCCACGGCGACCTCGCATCGTTCAACATCCTTGCCGCACAGGGCAGGCTGGCCGGGGTCATCGACTTCGGGCTCACGGGGGTGGGAGACCCTAGCGTCGATCTCATCCCCGCGTGGAACCTGCTGCCCGCACACGCGCGCGAGGAGTTCCGCACCGCCCTCGGGGCCGACGACGACGCCTGGGACCGTGGCCGCGGGTGGGCCCTGTCAATCGCATTGGTCGCGCTCCCCTACTACAAGGACTCCAACCCTCAGCGCGCGGCCAGCGCCCGCCACGTCATCCGCGAGGTCCTCGCCAGCCACGAGCAGGTGACGCGGTGACCGCCCGCCACCCCATCCGGGTGCCCGCCGCATTGACTACCTCGCTGGCCGGTGAAGCCTGGCGGACCTGGACCGACGCTCTCCCGGACCTGGCCGAGGACTTCTTCCACCGCTGGGACCTGCGCCTGGACGGCTCCGCCGCACACGGAGTCGTCGCGCTGGCCCTCCCCGTCCGTCGGCCGGACGGCAGTGCCGCCCTGCTCAAGCTCCAGCCCGTGGACGAGGAGACCCGCGGCGAGCCCCTACTCCTGGCCCACCTGATCGCTGTCCCGGCCCCGCCCGGCCTGCCACGGCCGGCCGACATCGCGCAGGCCATGATCGACCGGCTCCCCGCATCACGGCCTTCAAAAACCAAGGGCATTCAACAACCCGGGACCACCGTTTTCTGACATGACCCGGGTCCATGACCGCCCCCGAACCGGCCGAGCCGGGCCTCCTCGTCGCCGAACCACTCATCCGCACCGAGATCAAGATCGGATACGCCCGGGTCTCGACCAGCGGGCAGAAGCTCGAACGACAGCTCGACGCACTCACCGCCGCCGGATGCCGGAAGATCTCTGCGGACAAGAAGTCCGGCAAGAACGCGCTCCGCCCCGAGCTGAAGGCGTGCCACGCCTTCCTCGACCCCGGCGACACCCTCGTGGTCCCCTCGCTCGACCGCTACGGCCGCCGCCTCCAGGACCTCATCAACATGGTCGCCGAACTCCGCACCCGCGGCATCGGCTTCACCTCTCTGCACGAGAACCTCGACATCACCACCCCCGGCGGCCGGCTCGTCTTCCACGTCTTCGCCGCCCTCGCGGAGTTCATCCGCGAACTCATCGTCATCGGCACCAACGAGGGCCTGGCCGCCGCCCGCGAACGCGGCCGGGTCGGCGGACGCCCCAGCGTCGCCACCGAGGAAGTCATCCGCGCCGCCCGCGACCTGCTGCCCGACCCCGGCCGCTCGATCACCTCGATCGCCAAGCTGCTGGGCGTCTCCCCGGGCACCCTCTACAACCACATCCCAGACCTGCGCGAGCTACGCGTTGGCACCGTGCCCCGTCAGATCGAAGCGCCGGCGGAGTAGACCGACTCCAGCAGGATCAATCTCACCGGCACTTTCTGTACGCCAACTACTCACACCCGAGAACCTGCTGTTGATGGCCGATCTGAACCGCCTGCCCCGCCGGGAACGGCGGCAGCGTGCCGCGGACCCGCTGACACGGTTCGATCTGGTGGACGCGGCCCGGAAGCCTGTGGCGACCTATTCAGATGGTCGTGATCCGGCCGCCTCGCCGGAGCCCCCGATCGACCGCGAAGCGAGGCGCTGGCGCGGCGAGTCGAGTAGCGCAGTGTGACAAGTTATTAACTTTTCGTAGGTTTTTATGTGTGTGGACCCTCGCATCGGGGGAGGGTCGTTCCCGAGGCCGTCACGGTCTCCGCGGTCGCGTGGCCGGCGGACCGGGGGGCGGGCGGTATCCGCTCGTCGAACCAGTGGCGGAGGTCGGGAAGGAGCGGTGGCCGGGCGGGCGAGACCGGAACCGGAGTGGTGCCCCTTCCGGGATTCGGCATTCGCGTTCCTCGTCGTTCGCGCTCCCAACTCGTCCCCAGGGGAGGACACATGGTCGGCATGGCAGATGGGAAGACCGGAGTGGAAGGGGTGGAAGGCGGTGTCGGCGTGACCGCGCTCCTGGTCGCCGCGGCACGCGCGATCGAGACCCATCGGCACGACGCTCTGGCACGGGACGTCTACGCGGAGCACTTCGTGCTCGCCGCACCGGCGTCCGCGGGCTGGCCGGTCCGTCCGCACCAGGTCCCGGACGGGGAAGCGGACCCGCTGTGGGGGCGTTTCGCCCGCTACTTCGGTCTGCGGACGAGGGTCCTCGACGACTTCCTCCTTGAGTCGGTACGTTCCGGTGCCCGCCAAGTGGTCCTGTTCGGGGCCGGGTTGGACACGAGGGCGTTCCGGCTCGACTGGCCCACCGGCTGCGTGGTCTTCGAGATCGACCGGGAAGGCGTGCTGGCCTTCAAGCACGAGGTGCTCGGCGGGCTGTCGGCCGCTCCGAAGGCCGCGCGCGTACCGGTCGCCACCGATCTGCGCGCCGACTGGGTCGGGGCGCTGACCGACGCCGGTTTCGACCCGGCCGCACCGAGTGTCTGGCTGGCCGAGGGGCTGCTCTTCTACCTGCCCAGCGCCGCCGAGACGCAACTCATCGACACGGTTGACAGGTTGAGCACGGGCGGCAGTGCGTTCGCGTACGAGGTCAAGCTGGAGAAGGACCTGTTGGCGTACCGCGAGAGCCGGCTCTACACCTCGACGAAACGCCGGATCGGCATCGATCTGCTCGGCCTGTTCGACGGAGAACCGCGGCCCGACTCCGTGGGTGACCTGACGGGCAAGGGCTGGCGCACATCGGTCCACACCCCCTTCGAGTTCACCCGACTGCACGGGCGCGGTCCGCTGCCCGAGCAGAACGATGCGCTGGAGGGCAACCGGTGGGTGTTCGCGCACAAGCGTCCGGTGTAGCGGGCCGTTGTGGCCGGCCCGTCGTGGCCGGCCGTCACCCCTCCGGAATCAGGACGGGTTTGACCACCTTGCCCGCGTCGCAGTCGCGTTCGGCCTCGTTGATGTCGGCGAGCGGGTAGGTGCGGATCAGCTGGTCGAAGGGGAACCGCCCGGCCTGCCACAGCCGGGTCAGCCGGGGGATCAACAGCCCCGGTACCGCGTCCCCCTCGCAGATGTGGGAGATCCGTCGGCCGCGGTCCAGGGTTCCCGGGTCGAGCGCCAGTGGGGTGTGGAGCCGTGCCACGAGCCCGAGGTGGCCGGTCGGGCGCAGGGCCCGGAGCGCGTCGTTGATCAGCCGGGCGGAGGCCGTGGTGTCCAGCGCGTACTGTGCGCCGCCGTCGGTCAGCCGTCGGATCCGTTCGGCGAGGTCGGGCGGCGAGGGCCGTGAGGCCGATCCGGCTGGTCCGACCGGTCCGGCGCGCAGCGGGATCGCGCCGAACCGCTCGGCGAGGTCCAGCCGTTCGTCGAAGCGGTCGACGGCCACGGTCACCGCCCCGGCGGCCGTGGCCGCCATCACCGCGGCCAGGCCCACCGCTCCCGCGCCGAGGACCACGACGGTGTCGCCGGGGCCGGCGCCGAAGGAGTTGAGGACCGCTCCGGCGCCGGTCAGGAAGCCGCAGCCGAGCGGTCCGAGCAGTTCGAGGGGCAGCGAGCGGTCGACCCGGACGGCGTTGCGGGCCGGAACCATCGCGTACTCGGCGAACGACGACTGGCCGAACCACCGGGGGGCCAGTTCGCCGCCGGCCGCGTCGGTGAACCGCGCAGCGTTCTCCTCGCGCCCTCCGAAGAGGTTGAGCGCGGCGAAGGAGCCGCAGTAGGCGGGGGCCGCGGCCAGGCAGTTGCGGCAGTGCCCGCACGAGTCGAAGCTCAGCACGACGTGGTCGCCGGCGCTCAGGCCGGTGTCCGGGCCGCCCGTCTCCACCACGGTCCCGGCCCCCTCGTGGCCGAGCACCGCGGGCAGCGGCGAGCGGCCGGCCGAGTGCCGGACCGCGAGATCGGTGCGGCACATGCCGCAGCCCGCGATCCTCACCAGGACCTCGCCGTCGGCCGGCCCCCCGTTCAGGACCACTTCCTCGACGGCGAACCTGCTCTCGTACGAGCGCAGTACCGCCGCGCCGAACCTCATCACGCCTCCTCTGGTCAGGCCGCTCTCGGTCACGTCTCCTCCGGCCGGTGCACGACGAACGGCCGGAGGTTCCCGTAGAGCCCCCACGGCCCGCCCGCGACGCCGACACCGCTGTCCTTGATGCCCGCGAAGGGCTGGGCGAGGGACAGTTCGGCGTGGTGGTTGATCCACGCCGTGCCGCACTCCAGCCGGTCCGCCACCGCCTCGGCCCGGTCGAGGTCGGTGCCCCACACCGAGCCGCCCAGCCCGAATCCGGTGCTGTTGGCCGCCTCGACGGCCTCGTCGACGGTCCGGTACGCCAGCACCGGCAGGACCGGGCCGAACTGCTCCTCCGTCACCACCGGACTGTCGGCGGGGACGTCGGTCAGGATCGTCGGGGCGAAGAAGTAGCCCGGCCGGTCCAGTCGGTGGCCGCCGGCCACGGCCCGCGCGCCGTCCGCCAGGGCCCGGGCCGTGTAGCGTTCGACCCTGGCCAGTTGGGGGGCGTTGTTGACCGGGCCCAGCTGGGTGCCGGGGTCGAGTCCGGCGCCGACGACGGCGGCCTTCGCCCGCTGCGCGAGGGCCTCGACCACGTGCGGGTGGAGCCGGGCCGGGGCGTAGACGCGCTTGACCGCCATGCAGACCTGCCCGCAGTTGCGGAACGCCGCCCAGAACAGCCGCTCCGCGATCCGTTCCACGTCCACGTCGTCCAGCACGATGGCGGCGTCGTTGCCGCCGAGCTCCAGGGTGACCCGGGCGAGCGAGGAGGCCGCGCCCGCCGCGACGGCCCGTCCGGTGGGAACCGAACCGGTGAACGTCACGTGGCGGATTCCCGGATGGGAGGCGAGCCGGGCCCCGAGGGGTTCGCGGCCGGTGACGACCGTCAGGACGCCCTCGGGGAGGGCCGTGGACAGGACGGACCCCAGCAGCCGGGTGGCGAGGGGGGTGAACGGGGAGGGTTTGAGCACCACGGTGTTGCCGGCGGCGAGCGCGGGCGCGAACTTCGCCGCCGCGAGTTGCAGGGGGAAGTTCCACGGCACGATCGCGGCGACGGGACCCAGCGGTCGCCAGCGGACCTCACTGCGGACCGGTCGGCCGTCCACGATCGGCTGGGGCCCGGGGTCCAACTCGGCGAAGTAGCGCAGGCGGGCCGCCGTTCGGGTGATCTCCGCGTACGACTCGGCCAGGGGTTTGCCCTGTTCCCGGGTGAGCAGCGGGGCGAGGTCGGCTCCGGCCGCCTCCACGGTGTCGGCTGCCGCGCGCAACGCGGTGGCGCGGGCGGCGGGGTCGGCCCGCCAGCCGCGCCAGGCCTCGTGGGCCCGGGCGACGACGGCGTCCAACGCGTCCGGTCGCTGGTCGGGCGCCTCGTCGAACGCCTCGCCCGTCGCCGGGTCGATGACGGCGAAGCGCTCGCCCTCGGTCTCCGGCGGGTGGTGGGGCCGGCTGCTCGGCATGCCGGCGGTCAACTCGTCGCGGTGATGTCGGCGGTGTGTTCCCGGGCGTGCCGGTCCATCTCCGCCCGGAAGGCGGCCACCAGGTGCGGCCTGATCCTTCCGGTGGTGCGGTCGCCGCCCTCGCAGACGGCACCGCGCACCCCCACGATGTCCGTGCCGATGCGGGTCAGCGTGCCGAGGTCCGCCGCCTTGACGCTGCCCGCGAGGGCGGCGAGCAGTCCGGCTTCGTGGGCGAGCCGGACGAACTGCGCGCAGACCTCGGGCGGGACGTGGTCGAACAGGCGGGTCCCGTCCTTGATCGCGGTGTCGAGCATGGCCGCGTCGGAGCCGGAGCGACGGGCGATGTCGGGCAGCGCGAGCGGGTTGACGCAGCCGATCCGGTGGGCGTCGGCGTAGCCCGAGGCGACGACGAACGCGTCCGACCGGTAGTCCTTCACGGCCCGGACGACGCCTCGCATGACCTCGACGGCCTGCTCGGGCGTCGTGCACCCGTAGAGTCCGACCTTGATGTACGTGGCTCCGGAGACGGCCGCACCGAGCGCCGCCTGCGCCACCGTGCCGGGCTTGTACGGCACGTCCCCCACGGTCGCGGACAACGGCTTGTCCGCCGGGACGGCGTCACGGATCGCCCTGATGACCCACGGGAAGTTCGCGCCGAGCGAGCCCTCGTCCGGCTTCTTGACGTCGACGATGTCGAGGTGCTCCGCCGCCTTCGCACAGTCGAGGGCCTCCTCGACGCCGTCCGGGGAGATCAGCAGTAACAACGTGGGCTCCTTCCACCGCGTGTCCACCGGCCAGGGGCAGGTGTGCGGAGTCGTCTGGATCACGTGCGATCCGCTCATCATTCCGGCGGTTCACGGTCCTCGATAGGGGCGCGCGGAGCCCGGTCGGGTCACGGGCGCGGCGTGGCCGCCCCCCAGTGCGCCGCAAACACCAGTTCGAACCAACCCGACCGAGGTGTATGTGGCGGGGACGGCAGCGTCTGAGCGAAGCTTGCCGAGGCGGGCATCATGCAGTCATCGCCGACCTCGCGGACCTCGCCGCCCAGGAAATCCACACGTGGACAAAGGCATCCGAGAGGCAGCCACGCATGACCGGACCCTCCGTGCGCCCCGCCGGCCCCCAGGACGCCGACGAGCTGCTGCGCCTGCGCGTCGCGGCATTCGACGGCGCCCGGCCCACCGACGACTGGGGGATCGCCTTCCGGGACGAGATGCGCGAGCGGCTCGGCACCGACCCGAACCTGCTCGCCTTCGTCGCCCCCGCCGGCGGCGGCACGCTGGTGTCCTGCTCCATCGGCATCGTCTACCGCTGCTACCGAGGCCCGACCCACCCCACCGGCCTGTGGGCGCGCATCCACACCGTGGTCACCGACCCGGCCCACCGGCGCCTGGGCCACGCCCGCGCCGTCACCACCGCCCTGGTCGGTGCACTCCGGCACCGCGGCTGCGGCTCGATCGAGCTGCGCGCCACCGAAGCCGGAGCCCCGCTCTACCACGCCCTCGGGTTCCACCCCGTCGACGACTACATGACGCTGAGGCCAGGCCCGGCAGGATGGCCGCGGTGACCAGTCCGGGCGCGGCGCCACCGGCCGTCGAGCGAGGCCCGGGTCCGACTCGGGCGATCCCCGGTACTCCGGCCTCGAAGGCCGGATGAAGGAGCAACGGTGCCCCAGTCCACGAAGTCCGAGGCCTACGACCACCGGCCCGCTGACACCGTCGTCGGCGTTCTCACGGGAGGAACGAGCCGCGAACGCGGCCGCTCCCTGGTGACAGGCGCCGACGTGGCGCAGGCGCTGACCACCCTCGGACACCGGATCCACGTGATCGACACCGCTGATCCCGCGTTCGCGGACAGGGTGCGCGCCGTGGACGTGGCCTTCCTGGCGCTGGCGGGCCGACACGCGGAGGACGGCAGGCTGCAGGGCTTCCTGGAGACGATCGGCATCCCCTACACGGGCTCCGGCATCCGGGCCAGTGCCCTCGCCATGCACAAGCCCACTGCCAAGATCGTGGCCGGCGCGGCGGGCGTGCCCGTCCTGGTCGACGTCTTCGTTCCGGACACGCAGGCCGCCGCCACAGCCGCCACAGACGTCCTCGCGCGGCTGAACTTCCCGGTCATCGTCAAAGCACGCGACGAGGGCAGCTCGATCGGCATGGCCGTAGCCCGCGACAGGACCCAGCTCGTACGGACGCTCGGAGGCTTTCGCTCCGCCGGCCACAGCCTGTTCGTCGAACCGTTCGTCGAGGGCAAGGCGGTGACGGTCGGCGTCCTGGAGACGAACGGCGACCCGGTGGCCCTTCCCGCCGCAGAGGTCCTCGCCACCGGGGACTTCTACGACCACACGGCGAAGAACAGTCCGGAGCTGCACTCCTTCAGCTGCCCGGCCGACCTCCCGGGCGACACGGCACTCAAGCTCGGGGAAGCCGCCCGGAGGGCACACACCGCGCTCGGCTGCGCAAGCCACTCACGAAGCGACTTCGTCGTCACCCCGGACGGACGCTTCCACTGGCTCGAACTCAACACCCTGCCCGCGTTGCGCCGCACGGCCACCCTCCCCCTGATGGCCGCGGCCGCGGGCATCGGCCACGAAGAGCTGGTCGAACGGATTCTCCTCGGCGCCTTCGCGCCGCGTGACTGAGGGGGCGACGCGTTCATCGTGGCTGAGGGACGCGAAGCGGGTGTTCGGCTTGCGCGGGAACACGGAGCGGGCCGGGCACGGGAGCGGAGGCCCGGTCAGAGGTGCTGGGCGAGGCCGACTCCCAGGGCGATGAGTGCCGCGGCGATGAGGACGGCGCCGGCCCGGGTGAGGTGGGTGCCGGGGGAGGACCGGCCTTCGGTGCCGAGGGCGAGGTGCAGGAAGAAGCCGCCGGACTGGGCGAGCACTCCGGCCAGCAGGAGGATGCCGAAGAGCCACTCCGTCCCGGAGGAGAATTCCGCACGGGGCAGGTAGAGGAAGTAGGCCAGGGACAGGACCAGCAGCACGCCGGCGTGGGCGTGCCCGGCGCGGAAGAACCGCTCGCGCAGGGCGGTGAGGGTGCCGTGCTGGACGGTGATCAGCCGCAGCAATGCGTGCCCGCCGAACTCCACGGTCACCAGCGAGAAGACGGTGATGGTGGGGAGGAGTGTGGACGCTTGCATGGTGGGCCGCCTTCGAAGTGCCGGACAGAGGGAGTGACCGCAGGCTACGGCGGCATCCGTCGGACTCGCGCCGACCGTGGGCGGGCCCGGTACGGGTCCACCCGGATGCGGGGCGCGAGGAAGGGGACGTCCGGAGGTCAGGGCCCGACGGCGGGAACGGGGCCTCGGCAACGCCCCGGGGGCTTCGTCCGCTTCCACCGCCGGTGCGAGCGGCCGTGCTCTGCGCGGCGCCACCGAAAGGATCGGACGCCGACGGTAGTTTGGTCGTCACTTTCCGGCATTCGCGCCGCATGACGAGGGTGGTACGACAGTGACCGACGCGATCCAGACGCCCCGACCAGTCGCCGAGCCGGCGGCTCCGAGCGCACTGCTCCTGCTGGCGCACGGCAGCCTCGCCCCCGAGGCGCAGGAGTCCACCCGGGCGCTCGCCCGCGCGGTCGGATCCTCCCTGGGAGGGCGGGTCGAGGTCGCCTACCTTCGCCACACCGGCCCCACGGCCCGTCAAGCGCTGGGCACGCTCTCCGACGCCGGACACGAGCAAGTGGTCGTCGTACCCCTGCTGCTGACCTCCGCCTTCCACGCCCGGGTCGACCTGCCCAAGGCGCTGGCGGACCCGCCGGCCCGGGCGCCGATCGTGGCGCCGGTGGTGGGCGGTCCCACCGGGGTGCCTGACAAGCGGTTGGTCGCGGCGCTGCGGCGCCGCCTCGCGGAGCTCGACGTCGAGTTCGACGCGGTGGTGCTGGCGGCGGCGGGCAGCGTCGACGCCGCCGCGTGCTCGGCGGTGACCGCCATGGCGTCCGCGCTGGGCACCGCACTCGGCCTGCCGTGCCGGGCCGCCTTCGCGTCGGCCACCGCGCCGACCCCCGGCGAGGCGGTGGAACGACTGCGCCGCGCCGGGGCCCGGCGGATCGCGGTCGCGTCCTACTGCTTCGCCGCCGGCCTGCTGTTCCGCGTGACCGTCGAGGCGTCGACCGCGGCCGGCGTGGTCGGCGTCTCCCAACCGCTGGGCGACGCACCCGAGTTGGTCGAGCTCGTCCTGGAACGCTTCCACCAAGCGGGCGACGGGACGGCCTGACCAGCGACACGCTCCGCCCCGCCGGTCGCACCGGCGGGACGGGTACGGGTTCACCGCGTCCCCGGCACCGACCTGCCGCATCCCCACGTCCGCGCGGTCCAGGACCTCGTCTTCGTGCTCGGCGTGCGCGCGGGCGTGCGCGGCGCCGGAGAGGCCGTACGAAAGGGAATCGGTATGACACGGGCGCGCGAGGCCGCCGCCCAGGGCCATGGCATGCCCGTCATCGGTGCGCACACCGTCGGGCTCGCCGACGGCGGCCCGGGCCTGCCGGTCACGAACTGGAGCACGCTCGGCGGCGATCTGCGGATTCCGCACTTCGTCGGTCTGCACGCCCTCCAGGTACTGCCACTGATCGGCTTCCTCCTCGTCCGCCGGCCGCGCCGGGCCGCTCCCGGCCACCGAGCCGCGCTGATGTGGATCGCCGCGCTGACCTACCTCGGCCTGGTGCTCGTCCTCACCTGGCAGGCACTCCGCGCCCAGCCGGTCACCGCCCCCGACATCCCGACCGGCGCCGCGCTCCTCGCACTGGTCGTCGCCGCCGGCACGGCCGCTCTCCTGATCCTGCGGCACGCCCGCGCCACGAGCGGCTGACCGGCTGACCGGCCAGGAACCGCTGTCCCACCTCAAGCTGCCATCGCCCCTCAGGAACGCCGTGCCTCCCTGCCCGGGCGCTTGTGACCGCTACGCGCACGGGTCCGACCCGGGTCATGGGCGCTGACAGAACTCCGCGTCGGCGAGGTCCCGGGCCGCCGTGCCCTGGAGCGCGAGGCCGTCGGTGTTGAAGTAGAGGGTCATCCGGTGGCGGGTGCCGCGGGTGGAGACCGTGAGGGCCTCGAATCCGTAGCCGCCGCCGCGGTGTCCCCAGAGCTCGATCCCGCAGGAGGTGGTCATGCGGACGAGTCCGAGGCCCTGCTCGTCGATGCCGGCAGGCACGGTGGTGGTCATCTCCCGCAGCTGCGCCTGGGGCAGCAGCCGGCCGGCGAGCAGGGCGCGGTAGAAGCGGTTGAGGTCGTCGGCCGTGCTGATGAGTTCACCGCTGGCGCGGAGCGCCGAGGGGTTGAACTCCGTGACGTCGACGCCTGGCGGGGGCAGCTGGACCTGGGCGGTGGAGTAGGCCCGCCCGGACGGCCGGGGCAGCGACTCGCGGGTTCCCGGCGAGCTGGTGCCCCGCAGGTGGAGGGGGTCGATGATGCGACGGCGCAGCTCGTGCTCGTAGGAACCGCCGGTGATCCGCTCCACGATCATCGCGGCCAGAAGGTAGTTGGTGTTGGAGTACACGAACCTCTCGCCGGGGCTGGCGGCGGGTGGCTTGGACATCGCGACGGCCAGGAGCTCCTCGGGTGTCCAGGTGTCGTGCAGGTGCTTGAGCCAGATCGGCCCGATCTGGTGCAGGGCGGGGTCGTTGAGGTAGTTGTACACACCGCTGGTGTGGTTCAGCAGCTGCCGGACGGTGATGCGGCGGCCGTCGTGGCCGTGGCCCCGCACCATTCCCGGCAGCCACTTCTCCACGGTGTCGTCGACGCTGAGCCGCCCCTCCGCCTCCAGCTGGAGCACGAGGACGGCTGTGAACGTCTTGGTGATGCTGCCCACCCGGAAGTGGTCCGCCGGACGGGGCGGGCGTCCCGTCCTCCGGTCCGCGACCCCTGCCGTTCCCACCCATCGGCTTTCGCCGTCGGCCACCGTGACCAGGACCCCGGGCGCACCGTCCCGTACCGCCCGCTCCATCGCGGCCCGCGTCGGCGTGTGCTCCCGCCGGCCGGCGCCTTCGGCCGGCACGGCGGCGGCCGACGGGCAGGCCGTGACCGGCAGGAGCGCTGTCAGGAGTGCGGTCAGGAGTGTGGTGGCCACGGCGGCGAGAGTGGCCGGGCTTCTCCCAGCGGCCATGGGCATGGGGTGTGCTCCCTCTTGGGGCGGGGGTCATCCGTCCTCAGTCAAACAGCGGCACCACCGCCCCGCACGCGGGGCGACCCGACGGCGTTGGCCCCGTTCGGCGTGGAAACCACAGGTCACCAGGCCACTGGGGGCGGACAGTGCTGCGGCCGTCATACGGCACCGTCCGGGCCGAGTCCGGCCACTTGGCCCGGTCGCGGACCTGGGACCAGGGCGCCGAGACGGCCGCCCACGCAAGACGCTCGGCCGGGAAACCCCGGTCGAGCGTCTGCATGAACTCATCGCGGCCCAGACAGTCGACCACGTGTTGCGACGACCGCTGGGAACCGCCAACCCGGCCGGGGCCTTCAACCGCCCTGCCGGGCAAAGGCGGAGGATGCGGAACTCGCCGCACCGGCAGGATGTCTCATCGTCCTGCGCGGCGAGCCCCGTCCGTGAGCTGCGCGGCCCGATCGGCCGAGCACCGGAGGCGTCCGGGGTCAGAGCTTGAACATCGCGGTGTACGGGTGGGGGATGCGTTCCTGTCGTGGTCCGAAGTCGACGAGGACGGCAGTGTCGCCGTCCCCTTCGACGTCGATGACCCGGCCGAGGCCGTACGTGTCATGGGTGACCCGGTCACCGACGTCGAAGTGCTTGGGTGGTGCCTTCATGCGGGGTTTGAAGGGGCTGGTGGGCAGAGGGCGGCGACCTGCTGCAAAATTCGTCATTCCGGCCAGTATGCGCCCGGACGTGCGGGTGTGGGACTTTCCGGGGTGTGCGAATCCGAGACTGACCGGAATGTCGCACACCGTGTGCACCGCGTCCTCGCGGTCGGCGAGGGTGGGCGGGGGTGGGCGGGGCGCGCCGCGCCGCAGGAATCCCCGGGAGTCGTCGGGGTGGAGCGGGGCCGGTCGCATGCTCAAGAGGCTTGCTCGCCAGGCGTGTTCACGGCCCCCTCGGCTCGGAGTGGCGGTTCGACGGGGCGGTGCCCGAGAAACCGGTGGTGAAGCATCCCGCCGCAGCGGGTGGTGGCCTGCTACAGTCGACCTAGTTGCAGTAGTGGTTCCCATGAACTTTGTGTGCGCCTGCTCATTGTGTGGCAGGCGCATTTTTTGTTCCCCGGCTCTTTCCCCGGTGGGCGCTCCATGCGGTGACTCGAAGCTCGCGCTGTGCGTGCTTCGGACAGTCCCTTGAAGGAGATTTTTAATGGCTAATGGCACTGTGAAGTGGTTCAACTCGGAGAAGGGCTTCGGCTTCATCGAGCAGGAGGGTGGCGGCCCGGACGTCTTCGCCCACTACTCGAACATCAACGCCAACGGCTTCCGTGAGCTGCTCGAGGGCCAGAAGGTCGAGTTCGACGTCACGCAGGGCCAGAAGGGCCCGCAGGCCGAGAACATTCGCCCGCTGTAGTTCTTCTGCCACGGCACCCGCCTGGTAGCGAGGGGCCCGCATCGCGCACATGCCCGATGCGGGCCCCTCTGGCATCGCGCCACGGCGCGTCCCCCGGCCGTTCAGGCCCCCCGGCTCCGCCACCGGCGGCCATCCCCACGCGGGACGCATCGCGCCGCGTCCGGACCGCCGCCCCGCCGTGACAGCTCACGGTTCGAGGTTCTCCGCTCCCGCCCTCCGCGGTGAGCGCCGACCGTAGGTGACGTGCCGCACGGTTCCACCGTCCACGCTCCGCCCGCCAAACCTTTGGCCCGTTCCCTCGCGGTCTCCGCCCGGCGTCCCGCGCCGCGGGGCCTTCCTTGTGACGTGCCGCCCCGAGGAAGGTCCTCCGTATGGCCCGCTCCAGTCGTCCCTCCCACCACGGCGCCGACGTCCGTTCCAGCGGCGGCCGGCCCGCCAACGGTCGGCGTCCCTCCGGCCGGAGCACCCCTCGGGGTCCCTCCACGAAGGGCGAGTTCGCGATGCCGGTGAGCACCACCCCGGCACTGCCGGCCGTCGAGTCCTTCGGGGAACTGGAGATGCCGAAGGCGCTGCTGTCGGTGCTGGCCCGCGAGGGCGTCACCGTGCCGTTCCCGATCCAGGCCGCGACGCTGCCGAACTCGCTGGTCGGCCGCGACGTCCTCGGACGGGGCCGGACCGGTTCCGGCAAGACCATCGCGTTCGGCCTCGCCGTGCTGGCCCGCACCGCCGGGCAGAGGGCCGAGCCGCGCTGCCCGCTGGCCGTGGTGCTGGTCCCCACCCGTGAGCTCGCGCAGCAGGTCACCGAGGCCCTCACCCCCTACGCCCGCGCCGTGCAACTGCGGATGGCGACCGTGGTGGGCGGGACGTCGATGAGCCGCCAGGCATGGATGCTCAACCGCGGGGCGGAGGTCGTGGTGGCCACCCCGGGCCGGCTCAAGGACCTGATCCGGCGCGGCGACTGCCGACTGGACCGGGTCGCCGTCACGGTGCTCGACGAGGCCGACCAGATGACCGACATGGGCTTCCTGCCGCAGGTCACCGAACTCCTCGAGCAGGTCGCCGAAGGCGGCCAGACGATGCTGTTCTCCGCCACCCTGGACCGCAACGTCGACCGCCTGGTGCGGCGCTTCCTCAAGGACCCGGTCACCCACTCGGTGGACCCGTCCGCGGGAGCGGTCAGCACCATGGAGCACCATGTGCTGCACGTGCAGAAATCCGACAAGAATGCCACGATCGCCCACATCGCGTCCCGCGACGGCAGGGTGATCATGTTCATCGACACCAAGCACGGCGCGGACCGCCTGGTCGAGGACCTGCTCGCGAACGGGGTGAAGGCCGCGGCCCTGCACGGCGACAAGTCCCAGCCCGAGCGCACCCGCACCCTGGAGCAGTTCCGCACCGGCGAGGTGACCGCGCTGATCGCGACCAACGTCGCCGCCCGCGGCATCCACGTCGACGGACTCGACCTCGTCGTCAACGTGGACCCGCCGGGCGACCACAAGGACTACCTGCACCGGGGCGGGCGCACGGCCCGGGCCGGGGAGTCCGGCACCGTCGTCACCCTCGTCCTGCCCAACCAGCGCCGCGCGACGGCCCGCGTGATGACCAGCGCCGGCATCACCCCCGTCACCACCAGGGTCAGCTCCGGCGACGAGGACCTGGCCCGCATCACCGGCGCCCGCGTGCCCACCGGCATTCCCGCCGTGATCCCCGACCCCGTCGTCCAGCGGCCCCGCCGCGGCGCGTCCACGAGCCGCGGCCGCCACGGTCGCCCCGCCCGCACCGCCGGCGACACCCGGGCCGCCTCCGGCCGCGACGGTCAGGGCTCCGCCGCCCGCCGCCGACCGGCCAGGCGCGCCGCACCCGCCGCGTAGCGACAACGGCTCCGACGCGGGACCACGACGACGCACCGGAACGTCCGAAGAGTCACTCGTGCACGATCTGACGACGGATCTCCGGCGTAGGACAGTAGGACCCGAGGCGACGGCCGGTCAGCCACGGCTGACCTCGGATCCGAGCGACCGGTCTTCTTCCCCATGGTGATCCGCGTCGCGGGTGCGGTGGGCAGCCTCCTTGCCGAGAGTCACTCGCCGGTGCGGGAGGCGAGGGTTCCGGTGCGGTTGCCGGGGATGGTGGTGAGGCCGAAGGTTCCGGGGGTGGCCCAGGTGCCGTCGGTGTGGCGGGGGCTGGACGGTCCGGGGGCTCGCCCCTGCCGAGTGCACTGTTCGGCTACCTGGTGGATGCCCATCGCGCGCCGCCTGCCCCCGTGTCCGACTCTTCCCTTATGGGAAATTACCTTTCATTCGCGGGACGGGCGTTGGTCGCCGGGCTGACCACAATGGCCGTGTTCCCGGCTCCCGCGCTGGCGGGCACGGACCCCGCTGCGCGGCGGGTTTCGCAGAGCTCCACCTTCGCCTTCACGGGGGCGCCTGAACAGGTCACGGTCCCGCAAGGCGTGTGCGCGGTGAGTGTCGACGCGTTCGGAGCCGCCGGAGGGGACGGCCAGTACGGCGTCCCGAGTGGCCGGGGGGCGGAGGTGTCGGCGGTGTTCGACGTGACACCGGGAGAAGTCCTCACGGTGAACGTGGGCGGCGCCGGGCACCCCGGGGACTACAGCGATCCGGAGCACACCCAGGGCGGCTACAACGGGGGCGGCCGGGGCGGCGCCTACATCGCGGACGGCCAGATCGCCGGCATCGCCGCCGGCGGAGGCGGGGGCCGGACCACGGTCGGCACGACACTTCTGGTCGTGGCAGGCGGAGGCGGCGGAGGCGGCGCGTCGTTCTTCTCCACCGCCATCGGCGGCGGGGACGCCGGCCAAGCGGGCGAGCCGGGCCAGGGGCTCCCGGGAGACGACGAAGGCAAGCCCGGCAGGCCCGGCGGCGAGGGTGGGCAGGGCGGCATCAACGCACCCCACACCGACCCCAACGGCCAGAATGGCAGCCCGGCCGTCGGACCGGTCGGAGGCGCCGGCGGGAACAGCATCCTCGACCCCCACGGTGGCGCCGGCGGCGGCGGAGGCGCGGGAGCCACCGGGGGCGGCGGCGGGGCCGCGTCCCCCACCGCCTTCAACAGCGGCGCAGGCGGCGGCGGAGGATCCAGCAGCGGCCCCGCGAACGCCGTGTTCGTCACCGGAGCCCGTCAGGGCAACGGCGAGGCCACCCTCACCTGGGTGCCCTGCGCCGTCGTCACCGGCGACGTGACGGTCCTCAAGCAGGACGCCGACACCCAAGCCCCCCTCGCGGGTGCCACCTTCCAGCTCTGGAAGGAGACCAACGGCATTCCCGGACTCCAGACCACTGGCACCAATCCCGACACCAGCATCGGCGAGCCCTGCGTGACCGGCACGGACGGCACCTGCACCCGCAACGTTCCCGTCGGCACCTACTACTGGGAAGAGACCCGGGCCCCGGCCGGCTACCTCCTCCCCGACGACCGTGTCTTCGGCCCACTCGTCCTGACCGCCGGCAACGCCGCCGGCGGCGTCAGCATCACCGCCGACGACACCGCGAAGCCGCAATGCCAGTGTCACCCCGGCCACCCCGGCGGCCACGGCCACCCCGGCGACCACGGTCACCCCGGTGACCCCGGTGACCACGGCGACCCCGATGACCACGGCCACCCCGATGACGACGACACGCCCGAGCCCCCCGCCGACGGCGACGACAGCTGACCGCGACCCACACCACACATCCACTCGCGGAGCGCCAGGCCACAGCAAGACACCGCCGGCCCTCGCGCTCCGCGCATTCATGCGCGGTCGCAACCATTGCCGATGGGCGTCGGCATCGCGTCGGGCAAGCCCTTGAGGCCGTCACGCACGACCATGCCTCAGCGTCGTGACTTTACGTGACTATGCTGGCTGTGGGCTGTCCCGCTTTGGATCGCTTCAGCTGGGGAGCCGGTCCTCGGGGACGTGGAAACGGTCACGGAATGCCTGGTGGCCGGGTTCTGTCAGTACCAGAGCGCGGCCCGTGCCGATTCTGGTGACCCAGCCCGCGTCCAGCGCGTGGGAGCAGAGCGCGGCTCCGACGGCGCCGCCGAGATGGGGGCGGCGCTCGGTCCAGTCCAGGCACGAGCGCACCGGCGGGCGCCGGGCGGCGGGTAGTGCGATGCCGTGCTCGGCGAGGCGGGCCGCTCCTGCCGGGGTGAGCCGTGGTTCCGGTTCCCAGGTGATCAGGCCGTCCGCGACCATGGCGTCCGTGACGGCCAGGCCGAGGGTGCCGGCGAGGTGGTCGTAGCAGAGCCTGGCGCGGGCCAGGGCGCGGGCCCGGCCGGTGGCGCCCAGTGACGAGGGGCGGGTGGGGCGGCGCGGGGCGAGTTCGGCCAGGCTCTCGATCAGTGCCGCCGCCTTGGGGCCTGCGAGCCGCAGATAGCGGTGGCGGCCGTTCCGTTCCTCGGTCAGGAGGCCGCCGTTCACCAGCAGGTTCAGGTGCTCGGTGGCCGTCGAGGGTGCCACCCCGGCGTGCCGGGCCAGCTCGCGCGCCGTCCAGGCCCGACCGTCCAGCAGGGCCAGGCAGATGTCGGCGCGGGTGTCCTCCGCGAGCAACCGCGCCACCGCGGCGAGGTCAACGCCGACATCGTCGTGTGCCTTGTCCGACCTGCCCGCTCTGTGAGCCGCCATGTCGCAAGTATTCCGGAGCGTCGGTTCGGCCGGAACCGAACCGACGGCGTTCTACGCTCCCCGTCCCGTACCGCCCTCCGAAGGAGCACGAACACCCGATGGTGCGACTCATGAAGCAGTACCTGCGGCGCCGCACGGTTCCCGGTGCCCACGCCGCCAGTCCGCCGGCCCCGGTCGCGGACTCCGCTCTCGCCATGGCCCGCACGCCCTCGCACGCACCGGATCCGCCGAGCGAGCCCGCGCTGGAACTCGTCCTCACCGATGCGCCCCGCCCCGTCGACACGGAGGTGATCTCGAAAGCCCTGGACCGTTTCAACATCGACATCACCGGCATCGACGACCGTCGTCCCCTGGCCGTCCTGGTCCGCGCCCCGGGCACCCGCCGCGTCCTCGGCGGCCTGACCGGCCGGACCTCCCTCGGCCTGTTGTTCATCGACCTCTTCCACCTGCCGCCCGAGCTGCGTGGCTCGGGTCTGGGCAGCGAGATCCTGCGTCGGGCCGAGGAGGAGGGGCGGGCGCGGGGCTGCCGGGCTGCCGTCCTGTACACCATCAGCTTCCAGGCGCCCGGGTTCTATGAGCGCAACGGCTGGCGCCGCATGGGGGAAGTACCGTGCGTGCCGGCCGGCACCAGTCGCGTCTTCATGACCAAGGAGCTCTGAGTCCCTCATGCCGCCGGGGGCGCGGTGAACTCAGGGCCGGCCGAGACCCGGTTCGTGGCCCACCTCGGGGAGCTGCTCGCACTCAAGCCCCGGCGTCGCCCGCCGGGCCGGGCAGGCGTCCGGCTCTGGTCGGATGAGCGGTTCGCGGTGGGTGGGGCTGCGCTGCGCCGTCCACCGCGTGGCGCGGGGATGGTGGTCTGCGCTGTGCGGCGCAGACCACCACCCCCTCCTGGTGTGCGGGCCCGGTCTTCAGGTGGCCCGGCGGGGTCACCGGCTGTGGGGGAAGGGTGGTCAGGGCGATGGTGGGGTCACCACTGGATGAGGACGGCCCCGTTCCCGCCGGCGGACCCGTCAGTGCCCTTCTCGCCGTCGAAGCCCGAGGTTCCGTTCCCGGGGGTGCCGCCGTTGATGCCGGGGGTGCCGCCCTGGCCGCCGTCGCCGCCCCGGCCGCCGAACCCGCCGCCACCGCCCCGGCCGCCGGCACCGAACGCGTAGCTGCCCGAGGAAGTGGCCGCCCCGCCCTCACCGGGCAGTCCGAGCTGGCCCGGTGAGCCGCCGATGCCGCCGTTCTGCCCGGGGTAGCCGGAACGGGAAGCGTCGCCGTCCTCACCGGTTCCGCCGGAGGTCCCCGAGCTGCCGTCGCCACCGGCCGCACCGTTGACGACCTGTTCCGCGTCGACGAACTGGCTGAGGCAGCCGGGCAGATTCGGGCTGCTGGGAGCGGCCGGAGCCCCGGAACCACCGCGGCCGGCACTGCCACCGGGTCCGCCGTCACCGATGTTCTCCAGAGGACCGCCCGCGCCGTCCCCGCCGCTGCCGCCGTCACCGTAGCTGCCGGAGTGCCCGCCGCCCCCGGCGGGCGCGCTCACGTTCAGGAGAGCGCCCGTGCCCAGGCCCAGCACGCTGGTGGTGCTGCCGCTGTTGTAGGCAGGGATGGGGAGGTTCTGCCGGCCGCTCGCGCCGTCATGGCCGTTACCGCCGTTGGCGTTGTTGCCGACGCCGCCCGCACCGGCCGCCCCGCTCGCACCGCCGGCGGTCGTCGGCTGCGCCCGGCCGACGGTGATGTCCAGAGCCTCGACGCTGCCGAAGGGCGGCAGGCCCACGGTGCAGGTGACGAAGGAACCGGCCTGGCCGCCCTGGCCCCCGCCGCCCCCGCCACCGGCTCCTCCGCCACCGCCGCCGGAACCGCCCGTGTCACCGCTGCTCTCCGCTTCGCCGCCTCCCCCGCCGGCTCCGCCGCCCCCGCCGCCGCCCGCGCCGCCGGGGCCGCCCGGCCCCCACACCGAGATGGTCAGCTGCGTGACCCCGGTCGGGACGGTGAAGAGCTGATCCCCCGGTTCCGTGAACAGCGCGGAGCCGCTCGCCCTGGTCACCGGCCCGGCCGCTTCGGCCACCGTCGGCCCGGCCGCCGGGCCCGGCGCCGCCGCGGTGGCGGGCAGGGGGCCGCACAGGGTGCTCCAGCCCAGTGCCAGCACGCTCGCGGTGCCGATCAGGTGCCGCCCGGGGCGGCGCGGTGATCCGGCAGCGGCCGTCTCCGCTCGGTCGTGTTCTTTCCCACGCACGGTGTACGCCTTCCTTGAGGGGAATTCGGAGGGGCCGGCCGCGGCTCGCGGTCCGGCTCGCACCCAGTTTCGACAGGACCCGGAGAGTCGGCTCCTCGCGCTACGCCGACCGGCCGGTCGCGGCGGTGTGGTGGAGCGTCACCGCTTCCGGAACGGCTCCAGGCTGTGGGTTTCTGCCGCCCACGGGTACCGGGTGGGTGCCGGCGCGCCGGTCGGGCCTTCGCAGGGGGGCCGGGCGGGCTCCGCAGCCTCGCGCCCAGCTATACATCGTGTTTATACATGGTGTGTATAGTCCTTGATCATGGCACTCGGACAGATGCTCCTCGGGCTCCTGGAAGCCCAGCCCCGGCACGGATACGACATCAAACGCCTCTACGACGAGCACTTCGGCCGCGATCGCGCCCTGCACTACGGGCAGGTGTACGCGACGCTCTCCCGGCTGCTGAAGAACGGCCTGGTCGTCGTGGAGGGCACGGAGTCGGAGGGCGGCCCGGAACGCAAGCGGTACGCCATCACCGACGCGGGCGTCACCGACCTCGCCGACTGGCTCGGCCGGCCCGAGGACCCCCAGCCCTACCTGCAGAGCACCCTCTACCACAAGGTCGTCCTCGCCATCCTCACCGGCCGCCCGGCCGCCGACGTCCTCGACGCCCAGCGGGCCGAACACCTGCGGACCATGCGCGAACTGACCCGCCGCAAACTCGCCGGCGACCTCGCCGACGAACTGATCTGCGACCACGCCCTGTTCCACCTCGAAGCCGACCTGCGCTGGCTGGAACTCACCGCCGCCCGCCTCGACGACCTCACCACCCGCCTGACGGAGACCCCGCGTTGACCACCGCCCAGCCCCTCCTCCACGCCCAGGACCTCCACAAGGCCTTCGGCCCCACCCCCGCCCTCGACGGCGCCTCGCTCACCGTCGCCGCCGGCGAACTCGTCGCCGTCATGGGCCCCTCCGGCTCCGGCAAGTCCACCCTCCTCCACTGCCTCGCCGGCATCACCCGCCCCGACCGGGGCACCATCACCTACCAGGGCCGCGACCTCACCGCCGCCACCGACGCCGAACTCAGCGCCCTGCGACGCACCGAGTTCGGCTTCCTCTTCCAGTTCGGCCAGCTCGTCCCCGAGCTCTCCTGCCTGGAGAACGTCGCCCTGCCGCTGCGCCTGAACGGGCTGCGCCGCAAAGCCGCCGAGGCCCGGGCCGCCGAATGGCTCGAACGCCTGGAAGTGGCCGACCTCGCCGCCAAACTCCCCGGCGAGGTCTCCGGCGGCCAGGGCCAGCGGGTGGGAGCCGCCCGAGCCCTGATCACCGGCCCCAAGGCGGTCTTCGCCGACGAGCCCACCGGCGCCCTCGACTCCCTCAACGGCGAACGCGTCATGAAGCTGCTCACCCTCGCCGCCCGCGAGAGCGGCGCCGCCGTCGTCCTGGTCACCCACGAGGTACGGGTCGCCGCCTACGCCGACCGCGAGATCGTCGTCCGCGACGGCCGCACCCGCGACCTGGCCACCGCCCGATGAGCGCCGCCGACCCGCGAGTGCGCTCGCCCTTCCTGGATCACCTCGCCCTCGGCGCCCGGCTGGCCCTCACCAGCGGACGGGACGGCTGGGGCCGCCTGCTGCTCACCGCCTGCGGCGTCGGCCTGGGCGTGGCCCTGCTGCTCTTCACCGCCTCCTTCCCCGGCATCGTGCACCACCGTGACCAGCGCCTGTACACGCAGAACGACACCTTCCGGGACGAGGACCTGCCCGCCCCCGGCGACCGGACCGTCCTCGTCGCCGCCGCCGACACCACCTTCCACGGCACGCCCGTGCGCGGCCGCATCGTCCAGCCCGAGGGCCCGGATGCCGCACTCCCGCCCGGACTCTCCGCCTACCCGAAGCCCGGCGAGATGGCCGTCTCCCCGGCCCTGGCGGATCTGCTCGAGGACCCCGCCAACCACCTGCTGCGCGACCGCCTGCCCTACCCCGTCACCGGCACCATCGGCCCGGCCGGGTTGCTCGGGCCCGGCCAGGCCGGCTACGTGCTCGGCGGCGACCACCTCTCGGTGGACACCGGCGCCCTGCGCATCACCGAGTACGGCCACTTCTCCCCGCCCAAACCCATGGACCCGAAGCTGATCCTGCTCAACGCCGTCGGCCTGACGGTGATGCTGGCCCCGGTCGGCGTCTTCCTCGCCGCCGCCGCGCGCTTCGGCGGCGAACGGCGCGACCGCCGGCTCGCCGCCCTGCGCCTGGGCGGCGCGGACCTCCGTACGACCGCCCGGATCGCCGCCGGGGAATCCCTGGTGGGCGCGGTGCTGGGCCTGGCCGCGGGGGCGGGGCTCTTCCTGCTCGGCCGGCAGCTCATCGGGCGCATCCGCCTCGCCGGGTTCAGCTTCTACCCCGAGGACGTCGCGCCCCAGCCCGCCGTCGCCGCCGCGATCGCCGTCGTCGTGCCGCTCCTGGGCATCGGCGTCACCGCGCTCACGATGCGCCGGGCCGCCCTCGACCCGCTCGGCACGGTCCGCCGCTCCGCCCCCGGGCGGCGCCGGATCGGCTGGCGACTGATGCTGCCGCTGGCCGGCCTGGCCGTGACGGTGTTCGCCCTCGCGCTCGTCGACCCGGCGCAGGGCACGCACGGCTCGCTCCTCGTCGCGGTCGGCGTGCTGCTGGTGCTGATCGGCCTCTGCACCCTGCTGCCGTGGCTGGTCGAGGCGGTCACCCGGCGGGCCGGCGGCGGCCTCTCCTGGCAACTGGCCACCCGCCGCCTGCGGATGAGCCCCGGACCCGCCGCCGCGGCGGTCAGCGGCGTCGTGGTGGCGATCGCCGGAGCCATCGCCCTGCAGACCCTCTTCCTCAGCATCAGCACCCAGTACGAGGACCGCGCCCGGCCGCTGCCCGCCACCGGGCCCTACCGGCAGTCGGTGACCTTCCCCGGCGGCGGGCCCACCGCCGACGCCCTCGCCGACCGCCTGGCGCACAGCGCCGGCGTCCAGGCCACCGCCGCCTACACCCAGTTCTACGTGGAGAGCGACACGGCCAAGTCCTGGCAGCTGCCCGCGGTCCGGATCGCCTCCTGCGCGGTGCTGCGCGGCTTCGCGACCCTGCCCGACTGCGCGGACGGCGACGCCTTCGCGGTCCAGGGCCCGGCCGGGCAGCCGGACGCCGAACCGGTCCGGCCGGACACCGAACCGGTCCAGCCCGGGACGACCGTCCGCGCCGCCTACTTCCGGGGCACCGGCGAGCCGGTCCCCTTCCCGCTGCCCGCCGTGACCGCGACCGTCCCGGCCGTCGCGGACGCCGACCCCAATGGGCGGATCGGGTCCGGCCTGCTGCTCCTCACCCCCGCCGCCGTGCCGGCCGAGGCGCTGCGCGGACAGCCGGCGACCGTCCTGGTCTCGCTCGCCGACGGCCTGGCGGACCCGGAGGAACGGCTGATCACCGCCGTGATGGCGATCGACCCGCAGGCCCGCACAGAGTTCCCGTTCGACCCCGCACCCGACTCCACCTACCTCGCGGTCAAGCGCCTGCTGACCGCCGGATCGGCCGTCACCCTCCTCCTGGTCTCCCTCAGCCTCCTGGTCGGCCAGCTGGAACGGTTCCGCGAACAGCGCCGCGTCCTCGGCGTCCTGAACGCCGTCGGCACCCGGCGCCGCGTCCTGGGCCTGTCGGTGCTGTGGCAGACACTGGTCCCGATGGCGCTGGGCCTGGTGCTGGCGGCCGTCGGCGGCCTGCTGACCGGCACGGTGCTGCAGTACTCGGCGGGCGTCCCGTTGAGCGCGGACTGGGGCTCGTTGCTGGCTCTGACGGCGATCGCGGGGGGCGCGGTCCTCCTGACGACCGTCCTCGGGCTGCCGCGGCTCCTGCGGCTGATGCGCCCGGAGACCCTGCGCCACGAGTGACGGTGCGCCGGTTCGCGTCCGACGCACCTCACGGGGGAGGGGTGTCGGACGCGACGGCCTCGCACCGGTCACTGGCTCACTGGTCACCGGCTCACTCGTCGGCCCGGCCCTGGGCCGTCGTCCGCCGGACACGGTAGCCCCACCGGGCGAGTGACCGGACGACGGTCGCGGCACCGACGGGGTTGGCGCTGTGGACGAAGACCGTGCCGATCCGGAAGGGCCGCCCGTCGAAGGCGGCCTTCTCCAGGAGGGCCACCACCGGCATGACGGTGTCGTCGCCGCCGAGGTCGTGGTCGAGCCACAGCTCGTCGACGAAGCCCTCGCGGTACTCCTCCAGCAGCCGGATGCCCTCGTGGCTCGTGCGGGCGATCCGCGTGGCCCGGGGAAGCGGCCGGAGGTCGTCGATGCCGAGGACGACGGGCGTCGGCACGGTGTCGGCTCTCATCATCGGGTCATTGTCGCCGTGGGCGCGTGGCGCGACCACGGGATATTCCCGCCGCACCGCCTGGGCTCAGCCCGGCTCGGTGAGGTCGTGGAGGGGGACCTCGACGCGCTGGTCGTGCTTGTCGACGAGCCAGCGGTCGATGTCCAGCAGCCACCAGCGGTCGACCTCGACGGTGTAGAAGCGGCGGGGGCCCGGACCCCGGAAGTCGGACGCGGGCAGGAGCCATTCGCTCCGCACCGCGGGATCGGGGAAGTTCAACTCGTAGTAGAGCCGGTGGTGTTCGGCCACGCCCTGGTCGTCGGTCGCGCGACAGGTGCCGGTGAACTGGGCTCCGTCCAGACCGAGTCCGGGCAGGCCGGTCAGGTAGAGCGAGCCCGCGACGCGGGGGTGGCGGTCGATGTTGCGGGAGTGCAGGGCGGTGCGCAGCGAGTAGTAGAGCAGTCGCAAGGGGGTGCCGGGGGCGCGCAGCGGCACGAAGTTGACGGTGGAGGCCCACGGTTCGCTGCCGTCGGTGGTGGCCAGGGTCATGAACCGGGCGTGGGCGAGCAGGTGCCCGCTGCGGCGCAGGAGTTCGTCGGAGCCGGTCACGGGGTGCGTCCCGGCGCGGGAGCGCGGTCGAAGCCGAGGGGGACCGGGGGGTCGCTGAGCAGGGTGGCGTCCAGCAGGGTCCACCAGCGGGTCTGTTCGGTGCGGCGGCGTTCCCAGGCCGGGTCGCGGCCGCGGTCGGCGACCTGGCGGCGGTAGCGGCCCCAGCCGGCTTCGTCGGCGAAGCTGACGGTGTGTTCGATGGTGTGGACGTGGGCGCCGACGGTGCGTATCGCCCACCGGGTGCGCAGGACGGTGTCGAGTCCGTCGTAGTACCAGGACTCGCGGGCGCGGACCCATTCCCAGAAGGCGTGGGGGTCCGTCTCCGCGTCCGGCGTGGGCTGGATCAGGTAGACCAGGTGCAGCACGGCGGGTCTCCTTCCGGTGTCGGCTTCCGATGTCGGCGGCGGTCAGCCGGAGGCGGGGGCGTCGGGGCGGTCCTGGGCCCAGTCGTTCCACTCGGGTGCCAGGGCCCAGGGGCGGGCGGCGCACCGGCCGGTCCAGAGCCGGGCGGTGCGGGCGTTGTGCCGGGCCGCCGTCCGCCGGTCGCAGAACCGCCCGCGCAGGGGCAGGACGACGGCGGCGAGCGGGGAGAGCACGGCGCCCTGCCGGATCTTGATCTGCCAGGCGGAGACGGCCAGGCGGTAGCGGTGGAAGCCGCCGGCGGCCGCGTAGTCGACGGGGGCCTGGTAGCAGAGCACGAAGTACTCGCTCCGGGGCTGGGCGGCGCGGTAGTCGAAGCCGAAGTAGCGGCCGTAGAGCCGGTCGTGGTGGGTGTAGCAGACGTTCACGGCGACGGGGCGGCCGTCACGGACCGCGAAGCAGCCGACGGCCCGGTCCAGCACGCCCGTCGTGGCCTGGGCCGCGAAGGAGCGGAGCATCCAGGCGGGGTCGGCGGTGCCGCCGTGCCGGGCACGGGTCTGCGTCACCAGGGCCGCGGCCTGCCGGGCGACGTCCCCGTGGGCCAGGGGCCGCCATTCCACGGTCGTGCCGCCGTGCTCGCAGGCGCGGCGTTCGGCCCGGCGGTGGGTGCGGTCGGGCTGGCTCATCCGCGCCAACTGCTCGGCGTAGCCGCCGGCCGGGACGGCGACGTTGGCGTCCGCGTCGTGCAGCAGGACGACGGCCCGGGGGTGACTCCGGGTGATCTCCCGGGCGTCGCCGACGGCCAGGTAGGGCAGGACCACGCCGTCGAGGCCGCGGTCGCGGGCCAGCCGCAGCGCCCCTTCCAACAGGACTTCCAGGGCGCGGTCGCGGTCCTCGCCGCGGGTGCGGACCAGTTCGTTGTAGGTCGAGCGCCGGGCTCCCAGCCACAGCCATCGCGCGGACCGGGCGGATGCCAGGTCCGGGAGCAGCGTGGGCAGGTGGAACAGCCCGGGTTCGTCGTTCTCGCCGGGCCAGACGGGCAGGACGCCCAACAGCCGGCCGCCGGAGGCGGCGGTGAGCGCGCCGGTGTCGCCGTGGGCGAGCTCCAGCGCGCGCACCCAGGCGCTGCTGTTGTAGAAGTTGTCCGGGCCGACCAGCCGGTCCCACCGCGCGGGGTCGACCTCCGTGGGGGAGGAGGGGAATCCCGCCTCGATCGGCCCGGGGCGGCGGTGGAGCCGTGGTGTGGTCGCCATGGTGGTGTCTCTGGGATCGGGCTCCGGGGGTCGGGGGTCCGGGGGTCGGGTTCTCCGGGATCAGGTTCTGACGCAGCTGATGATCGCCGCGTGGGGGCAGGCGAGGTACGGCCGCCAGAAGTCCTCGCCGTGGCGGGCGGTCCCTTCCCCGGAGACCCGGAAGGCGGGCCAGGAGATCGAGGCGAAGCCCGCCTCCCGCAGCGCCCGTTCCAGGGTGGCCCGGCTCCAGTACCGTGCGGTGATCCGTTCGTCGTAGCGGCCGAAGCACAGTTCCAGCGTCACCCGTGAGGCGTCGTGGCGCGACTCGGTCTCCACCAGGCGCAGGCCGTAGCGCTCGTAGTAGGCGCGGTCGCCGTGGAAGTCCGGGTTCACCGGCAGGGTGACGAACCGGCCTCCCGGGCGCAGGGCCCGTGATGCCAGGGCGCACAGCGAGAGCAGTGCTCCGTAGTCCTCCGCGTACGGCAGGACGTACACGGCCAGGCACGCGTCGAAGACGCCGTCCTCGACGAGGTCGCCGCGCTCGGTGTACTCGATGCCCAGCGGCTCGGCGCGTTCGGCCCGCCGCGCGATGTCGAGCATGCCGCCGGAGACGTCGTACCCGACCACCCGCGCCGCGCCGCGCCGCTTGAGCTCCCGGCTGTACAGGCCCGTGCCGCACCCGATGTCCAGGACGCTGCGGCCGGCGACCGCTCCGAGCGCGGCGAACACGCTGAACGACTCCAGGTGTCTGCGCCAGGGCAGGAGGAACATCTCCTCGTACATGTCACCGAGAGTGTCGAACCGGTCCGCTCCGCGCATGCCTTCGATTGTCCGCCCGATTCCCCGGGCGTGCCCCGCCCGTGACCGCCGCCGGTCCCGCTACCGTCCGCTCCCGGCCGTCGCCCGCCCGCGCAGGGAGACCCCGAAGCGGGTCCGGAGCCGGTGCACCTCCCACCACGCCACCGCGGTCACCGTCGCGGGCCCGCCGACCACGGCGGCCAGCTGGACGGCCGGCGGGCCGGGCGGCAGGCCGCCGAACACCAGCCCGATCACGGCGAGTTCCCAGACCAGGACGCCGGTCAGGATGGGCGGGAACACCGGGTGCACCCGGTCCATGGTGAAGGCCGTGCGGACCACCGTCGGCGAGGCGAAGGCCACGAACATCAGCACCCAGATCGGCAACGCCAGGACCAGCAGGTTGAACAGCGGCCCGAGGAACAGTCCCTGGACCGACCCCTGCGCCTGACCGGCGAGCCACAGCAGCACCGGCACCGCCGCGCACGCGCCCAGGTACTGAGACGCCATCAGGACCGCCGGCCGCACCTGCGCCCGCATGGCCGGGCGCGCGGCCGGCCCGGCGAGCCGGAACAGCACCCCGACCACCACCGGCGCGGTCACCAGCACCAGCAACGGCGTGACCGTCAGCCGGGTCTCGAACTGGTCGTCGAGCTGGTCCCAGTCGTCCGCCGTCCCGTACACGAGCAGCACCACGAGCGCCGCCCCGAGCGCCAGCCACCCCCGTGTCCTCTGCACCCGCAGCACCATCTCGTCGGTGATCCCCCGGGGCCCGGGCACGATGAACACCCGTCGCGCCAGCCGCCGTGCCGACCTGGCCATCGGATAGAGCGCCAGGAACACCAGGAACGGCCACAGGCAGAACAGCAGCGGCACCAGGGCCCACCAGCGTGCCACCCGCCGCGCGGGCGCCAGCAACTCCCGCAGGGTGGGCCACTCCTCGCCCCGGAACCGCTGCCACAGCGGAACTCCGGCCGGTCGCGGCCACTGGTGGGAATCCTGCTGGTAGGGGCTCCGGGGAAAAGGGCTCTGATCTCCGTACGTCACGCCGAGTTCCTCGTGCCTCTCTGTTCGTCGGCCGACACTCCGTCAACCCGTCAGCGCCGCACCCTACTGCCCCGCGCCCATGCTTCGTCCACCCCCTGCCCGCCACCCGTCCGGCCGACGGCCGTTCTCGGTTCGTACTCGGACCGCACCCGGTGGGTCCGGGCGGGTCATCGTGTGGCGACCTTGCGGGTGATCCGCCCCGCAGCCGCGCATGCCGCTGTCGGATCCCCGGACACCCTGGTGTGGAAGGTGATCGAACCGGCCCACCCCACGGCCGGGTGAGAGCCGTGGCGTCCTGAACTCCGAACCTGGGAAAGGCCTGGCCCCGGGGGCCGGGGGCCGGGGGCCGTGGTCCGTTCCGTGCCGACCGCAGCCCCCGGGCTGTCGAGGGGAAGCCGATGACGAACGATGCGGGCATGCCGCAGGGATGCCGTGAACTGGGCCGGATCCTCGGGCTGGACGGCCCGGTCCCCGAAGGCGTGTGGGCGGCGGCGCTGGCGGACGAGGAGTACGCCCGCGCCCTGTTGACCTGCCGCGACCCCACCCGACTACAGCAGCTCCTCAGGTGTCCCCCGGACGCCACCGGCAGTGACCTGTCGGCGGCGGCGCTGATCGCGCACGGAGCGCAGGCGCTGGCCCGCTGGAGCCGTACCGGGTTCGTGGAGGTGGACGAGGAGACCAGGCGCCGACGCCTCGCCGCCTGCGCGCACTGCCCCTACCTGCGGCCCGGCCCCCAGGGCAAAGGCACCGCTCTGCTCCAGACGGTGGCCGGCATCGGGCTCCGGGACAAGTCCGTGTGCGGTCTGTGCGGGTGCCTTCTGGCGCGCAAGTCGCGCCTCCCCTCGGAGAGCTGCCCCGCCCCGCACCCGACCGAGCCGGGCCTGACCCGCTGGGATGAGCCGACTCCCGTCGTCGCGCAGGCTCCTCTGCGAGCCCCGGCGCGAGCGAGGACGAGGAAGGGCACGGACAAGGACAAGGGCAACCGGGCGGCCCCCGAATCCTGACGGATCGCAGGGCCGGATCCTCAACGTTCCTGCCGCGCCGTGCCGGTGAGATGGGCGATGGCCTGACCCCAGGTGCCCGCGTGCACGGGCAGCGCGCGCAGGGACGCCGCCAGCGTGTCCACGGCCTCGGCGGTGGTCGGACGGGCGATCCAGTTCGTGATCTGCGCCAGGAGCCGGCTCCGGGACAGCGGGCCCGGCCGTTCGAGCCTCTGTGTCAGGACACCGGCGACCGGGGACTCCACGGCGGTGCCGCCGGGTGGACGGGATCGCAGCACCAGTCCGCCGACGGGGTCGGGGAGCACCGTGCTGAACGGCTCCGGGCAGATCCGCCAGCCGCCGCGTGCCAGACGGGTCCCGTGGGTGACCAGGTCGGTCACCCAGTTGCGGGGGAACAGGAGGGCCCCGCCGTCCTCGTGGACCGCGGCCCCGGCCAGCAGCCTCAGTACGTTCGGCCCGGGAGGCTCGTATCCCGCCAGAACGATCTCCAGCGCCGTGCGCAGGGCGTCCACACTGCGGGCCCGGGAGAGGAGCTCGCCACCGCGGAAGAGCAGGAACATCGAGCCGGGCCGCTCCACCGTCAGCGTCACCGGCGTGTACCCGGGAACGTCGCCGCCGCCCGTCGCGTCCCGGACCGCCTCCAGTGCCTCGGTGCCGCGCACGGCGATTCCCACCCTGCGTCCGCCGGCCCGCGCGGTCACCAGCGCGTCCACCGGCTTCGCGGCGACGTTCACCGAGCACGTGGTCGGCGCCTCCGTCACCGTGGCATCCGGGTCGGTGCCGCCGAGTTCGGTGAACGCGGCACTGACCTCGATGAATCCCAGTCGGCTCTGCGCCGGGTGCCCCGGGGTGCGCAGCAGTGCCGACGGTGTGCCGGCCCGCCTTCCCGCCGCACGGCCGAGTTCACCCAGCCACGCCCGCGTCCGGTGGTCGGGCGGGGTGCCCAGGACGGTTTCGTGTCCGTCCTCGACCAGCAGGACGCTCGCGTCCAGTGCGCGCAGCACAGCGGTGTTCGCCGCGAGGTCGGCGGACAGCTGGGTGCAGAACCCGCAGGACTTCGCCATGGCCACCGTCAGGACCGGGCGCTGGAGGGTCACCTCGTCCGCGCGCGCTCGCAGGTCCTCAAGTCCGCGCCCGTCTGTCGGCGCCCGGTCGTCGGTGTCGTCGTTCGTCACGAGCCCGGCCGCCCGCCAGTCGTCGAGACACCGGGTGTACTGCTCCCGGTGGTCGACGGCCGGTGGACGGCCGAAGAGGTACCCCAGGGCGGTGGGGCTGACGAAGGCCGCGACGGGCCGTGCCGTGTCCAGCAGGACTCCGCCCTCGCCCAGATCGGCCGCTGTCACCCCACGGGGGAGCCTCACTTCACGCAGGTGTTCTTTTCGAGGTCGCAGTGGAGGCCGGTACAACACTGGTTGTCGCGGTCGCACGGCTCGTTGATGCCGTGACAGGCCGTCGGGGCGATGTGCAGCTCGGTGAAGATCGTCTCGATCTCCGCAACGGTTTCGCTGTCCACGGGACGAACGCCCGTAACTACGGTGTATGTGTCCATATGTCCACGCTAGAAGCGTCGGACAGAGGCCGCAAACGCGCTGCGCGTCCCCGGGGCCGATCACGCAGAGTGCCCCTGACCAGCGAGGAGGCTGGTCGCGG
The DNA here is from genome assembly GCF_042789895.1 of Kitasatospora sp. NPDC056783. Taxonomy (NCBI): domain Bacteria; kingdom Bacillati; phylum Actinomycetota; class Actinomycetes; order Kitasatosporales; family Streptomycetaceae; genus Kitasatospora; species Kitasatospora sp. NPDC056783. The sequence continues at coordinate 63,941 of NZ_JBHUAF010000002.1, read as the reverse complement.
TGGCCTGCTGCGTGGCGTCCCGTCAGGTCCGCTGGAGGACGACCTCCGGGTGCGGCGCCGCCTGGCGGTGGAGCGGACGCGGGCTCAGCCCGGCCGGACCGCTCCCGGGGCCGACGGCGGTTGCGGGACCGGGTCGGTGAGGCGCTGGAGGAGGGCGGCCGCGATGTAGCGCATCCGGCCGGTGGTCGTGCGCGGGTCGTAGCCGAGGTCGCGCGTCAGCGCCTCGTGCCGGGCCTGGAGGGTGGAGTGGTGCATGCCGAGTTCCGCCGCGGCGGCGCGGACGCTGTCCGACTCCACGAGCACGCGCAGGACCGTGGCCGAGCGGGCGTCGAGGCGCAGCAGGGCCCGGACGTCGTCGTGCGGGGCGTGGGGGTCGTGGGCCTGGGCGAGCACGAGCATGGCGCCGAGGTCCGTCGCGTCGATGGTGGGGGTGGACGGCGCGGTCAGCCGCAGGGCGATCACGGCGCCGTCCCACGACGCGGGCGCCCGGTCGGCCCGTACCCACGGGCCCAGGCCTGCCTGGCCCGTGAGCTGCGGGGTTCCCGTCGTGTCCAGGGTCGCGCGCAGGATCCCGTAGCGGGTCGGCAGGACCGCGGTGGGTCTGCCGGGGACCCGGTCGTCGACGGCGGTCGCGATCAGCCTGATCCGGGCGTCCGGGGCGAGGCGTAGCCGGGCCAGGGCGGTCGTGCGGTCGTCGAGCGTGCGGGCCGCGTCGATGCCGGTCTCCAGGGCGCTGTCCGGGGCGCGGCGCCGTTCGAGGAGTTCGACCGCGAAGGCGAGGCGCTCGACGACGATCGCGTCGTCGGCGTGCGCGGCCCCGTCCCGTTCCAGCCAGACGCTGCCGCCCGTGCAGGGGTGGACGGGGGAGCGGGGCTCCCGGCCGGTGGTGCCGTCCAGGAGCCGGCCGTCCGGGTCGCGCCGGCTGGTGCGGCCGTGTCGTTCGGCACCGGCGACGGTGCCGGACAGGGCGGCGGCTCCGCGGAGGAGTCCGTCCAGGCCGACGTCCTCGGTGATCAGCGTGTCGAAGTAGGAGACCACCTTGAGGGCCTCGGCCGCTCGTGGGTCCAGTGCGTCGATCCGGCCGATGAGTTCGTGCATCTTCGCTCCCTCACGTACGCCGCGACCCTACCGCCGCGTCCACCGGAGGCGGGGCCGTGCGCCGAGGAGGCGGGTGCGCGGGCGCGCGAATGGCGGGCGGGGCCTGCGGAATCCGCCGCGTCCGGCGGTGGTCCGCGGCCTGCGGGGCCCACGACGATGGGACGGACAGCGCGACCGCGCGGCGCGGGACGCGGCGCTTCGGTGGCCGGCGTTCCGGCGCGCCGCCGTCCGGCCCCGAGGCCGGAGCGGTCGACAGCCGGCGATCCCGGGCGGCTCGGAAAGTCCCGGAAAGTCCCGGAAAATTCTGGAAAGGCGAAGCATGAAGGCAGCACGGTTCCATGGCAAGGAAGACCTCCGCATCGAGGAGGTGCCGGAGCCCGGCCCCGGTCCCGGGCAGGTGAAGCTGCGCAACGCGTTCGCCGGCATCTGCGGCTCCGACCTCCACTTCTTCTTCCACCCGGAGTCGCTGCCGTTCGGCCTGGACGAGCCGCACCCGCTGACCGGTGCCACCCTGCCGCAGATCCTCGGCCACGAGTTCTCCGGCACCGTCGTCGAGGTCGGCGAGGGCGTGACGGACGTGAAGGTCGGCGACCGCGGCGCGGTCTACCCGCTGGCGGTCTCCTGCGGCGAGTGCGCGGCGTGCCGCAGGGGGCTGCCCTTCTCCTGCCGGCTGATGGGGTCGCTCGGATCGAACACGGAGGGCGGCGGCCTGGCCGAGTTCTCCACGTTCGACGCGTCGCTGCTGCACGTGCTGCCGGAGGGCGTGGACCTGCGGCTGGGCGCCCTCGTCGAGCCGATGGCGGTGGGCTGGCACGCCGTCGCGCGCAGCGGCGTCGAGGCGGGCGGCGCGGCGCTGGTCGCGGGGGCCGGACCGATCGGGATCGGCGCCTGGTTCGCGCTCAGGGCCCGGGGTGTCGAGCGCGTGCTGGTGTCGGAGCCGAGCGCGGACCGCCGGGCGATCATGGCGGGCCTGGGCGCGCGGGTCGTCGACCCGGTGAACGAGGACCTCGCCGGCGCCGTCGCCGCGCTCACCGACGGCCGGGGTGTGGACGTCGCGGTGGACGCCGCGGGCGCGGGAGCGGCGGTCGACTCCGCCCTGGCGTCCCTCGTCCCCGGCGGCCGGCTGGTGGTGACCGCGCTGCACGAGCAGCCGATGCGGTTCCAGCCCACGGGGCTGATGATGGCCGAGACGGAGATCGTCGGTGCGGTCGGGTACCGGCCCGAGGAGTTCGACGCCGTCATCGCGGCCATGGCCGACGGGATGTACGACACCACCGGCTGGGTGCGGGAGTCGTCGTTGGACGGCATCGTCGACGCGCTCCGTTCGCTGCGTGCCGGCATCGGCGCGAAGGTCCTGCTGCGGGTCGGCTGAGCGGCCCCCGACCGTGCGGTGCGGGCGCCATGACGAGGCGCCCGCGCCGGCCGGCGGCGTGCGCGGGGCCGACGCGGCGGGGACCGCGGGCGAGTGGGGGCTCACCGCCGGCGGCGGCGCGGTGGCCGGGGCAGGAGAGCACGGGGCCGATCGGGTGGCGAGGCGGGCGGTCGCCGCTGCGGCGGTCGCGCGGCCGGGGAGGATCCGGGGCACCGCCACGACGAGCGGCCCCGTGGCCGCAGCTCCGGAAGAGGGGTACCACCCGTGCTCGTACGCCGCACCGCCACCACCGCCCTGACCGTTCTCGCCGCCCTGTGCGCGTCGGCCGTTCCCGCCGCCACGGTCCGGGCCGCGACACCGGAGACCCTCGACTGCCTGACGAACGCGGCCGTCGCCTTCAGCCCACCCTTGTCCGCCACCGCCCAGGCCACCACCGTCGCCATCACCGGCACCGTCAGCGGGTGCACGGACTCGCGGAGCGGTGGCACGGCCATCACGGGCGGCACGGTCACCACGACGCTCCACTTCGGTTCCCTCAGCTGCAACCCCCTGCTCCCCGCCACGCTGACGCCCGGCGCCTCGGCCGCCTTCCTCTGGAACCTCGCCGACGGCAGCCACAGCAGCAGCACCGTCACCGGCCTCGCCCTCACCCAGGTCGACGGCGCCGGCACCCTGACCGGCACCGTCACCAACACCTCCCCCCGCCTCTCCGGGGAGGCCCTGACCTCGCTCCTGAACATCGACAGCGACCAGCCGATCCTCGACAACTGCGTCGACGTCCTCCTCGGCGCGCCGCCCATCGCCAACTCCACCCTCACCGCCGACGTCGCCTTCGGCTGAGCCCCCCGCTCCCGGGAGCGCCCGCCCCCCCTACTACGACCCGAGGTGCCGGAGGGGGAGGGGCCGTCGATACCGGCCGATCTCGGCGTGACCATGTGTCAGTTCACCCTCCTGGACCGCGAGGGCATCGACGGATTCACCGACTTCACCGACTTCACCGTGTACGGAACCGCCTTCGTCAACCGGCGGTGGCTCACCGACGATCACGGGAGCGGATTGCCGGGGCGGATCCGGCCGGCCGAGGCACTGGTCCGTGAGGGCTGATCAGGAGCGGCCCAACGCCGGCTGGGTGGCGCGTCGCGGCACCCGGTCCGCCGGGATCAGAACGCCATGAATCGGCCCAGCTCGCGCGACTCGTCCCGCAGGCGGCGGCCCAGGCCGTCTCGGAGGAAGCCGGGGCGGCGGGCACCTGGACATCCCTGAGGCCACAGTCCCCGGCGGAGCCTGCGAAGGGCCAGTCCACCAGCGGCGATGCCCTCGCCGCTGCCGGCGGCGCATACGATCCGACAACTCCGGGTGACGACCGCGGTGACCCTATGGTGTCCCCATGCGAGGGTCGAAACTCCTGTACGCGGCAGCGGTCCTGGTCCTGGGCGCCGCGTCCGTCGCCGTCGCCCGCAACGCCCAGGGCGGCACCGACGAGGCCCGCATGGCCCCGGCGATCCTGTTGAGCCGGGAGTACCACGAGAAGCACCTGCGGCCGATCGCCGAGGAAGTCCACCGCCTGGTGGACACCGGACAGGTGCCCGGAGACGGCTTCGCCTCGATCGTGTTCCACGGCGACGAGCACTGCCTCGACCTCTACTGGAAGGGCCCCGTCCCCGCCCGGATCACCGAGGCCGTCGACGCCTGGCGCGCCCGCACCCGCGAGCAGGCCCGCCACGAGCCCGCCCGCCCCGCCCCCGACTACGACGTCCGCTACCACCCGGCCGCCTACTCGCGCCCCGAGATGGACCGGGCCATCGGCAGGTTCGTCGCGGCGGTCGGCAACGACCCCGCGGAGTGGTCGTCGCTCTCGCCCGCCAACGACGGCAGCGGCCTCCTGCTCACCTACCGGCCCGCGTCCACCCGGCGCATCGCCCCCGCCGACACCCCGGCCCGCGACTACGAGACCAGGGCCGGGCACCTCGCCGGCGTCCCCGTCCACGCGCGGGCCGGATCCCCCGAGACACCCACCAAGGGCAGCCGTACCGGCGACGCCGCGCCCTGGTACGCCGGAGCGGACCTCACGCTCGCCGACGACTCCCGCTGCTCCACCGGCTTGCCCGGCCGGGTGAACGGCAAGCGCGTCCTGCTGACCGCCGCCCATTGCCAGACCAGCGGCAACGTCTACAACGGTCAGCGCGTCGTCGGGGAGGTCACCGCCTACGACAGCGGCCTGGACGTCGCCGTCGTCACGACCGGTCAGGACACCGCGGCCCGCTTCTACAGCGGCTCCTGGAACAGCGGCGACTCCCGCCCGCTGTACGGGTCGGCGCGGCTGGACCCGGGCCAGTCAGCCTGCTTCAGCGGTGCCACGTCGGGCTTCCACTGTGAGCTGGAGGTCACCCGGGTCGGCGTCCACTCTCCCTCCGGGCGCACCGCCGCGACCGAGGTGAGGTCCCGGGGCGGGGGCGTCGCCGTCGCCCAGGGCGACAGCGGGGGACCGGTCGTGGCCAATCCGCAGGGCGACTCCATGGCCCCGGCCGGCGTCATCATCGCCGGGAACACCGACACCAAGGTCGCGTGCGGCGCCACGTCGACCCCGACGGTGTGCTTCTCGACCGGCTACTACACCCCGCTCGACCCGGTGGCGTCCGCGTTCGGGTTCTCGGCCCTGTGATCCTTCCCGCCCGGTCCCGCGCGCGGCCGTGACCGGGTCGGCGCCGGGCACCTGGGTCGTGGTGCGGAACGGCCTGGTCGTCGGGGGCGAACGGTTACGGCTACGGAAGACTCCGTCGCCGTACCGGGAGGAGCGGCGAGGCCGTGGACTTCCACCTCGGCCTCGCCGCCACTCCCGTCACGCTCCGCATGCTCATCCGACGCTCGACGAACCGCTACCGCCGGGACGGCCGCCCCACCACCCGGCGCCTCAGGTGATCCCTCTGCCAGTCTCAGCCCCAGTTCTGCAGCCGCTGGAGCAGGTCGGCGTCGCCCTTCATCCGCACCGAGTCGGCCGGGATGCGCATGTACATGAGCAGGGCCATCTCGCTCGCCGTGCCGTAGATGGCGGCGGTGGGCTTGCTCTCGGCGGCCTCCGCCGCGGTGAGGCGGGTGAAGCGGGAACCGGCGGCGTCCACCGTCTGGCGCCAGGTGCCGGCCTCGGCCGCGTGGTAGTCCATGGTGGCGGGCTCGTGCGGCCACGGGACCGTGACGGTGCAGACGGTGGCGAGGAACTCCTCGATGGTGTCGACCGCCTCGGTCGTCGGCAGCTCCTGCGGGGTACCGGAGGCCAACTGGGCGTCGTAGGTGTGGATCAGCGACTCCGGGACGCGGCGGCGGGCCACGGCGGCCACCGTGTGGGGCGAGGCCAGCGGCTCCCACCAGGCCCAGCAGCCCCGGTCCGGGCCGGCCTCGCGCAGAGCGCTGATCAGCTGCTCCGTCGAGTCGGCCAGCCAGGCTATGAGGGCCTCGCGCTCCCTGGGCGCCGCCAGACCGTCCTTGCTCGGCCGCTCGTCGCCCGGCGCGGTGTTCAGCACGATGTGGGCCCAGAAGCGGTCCCCCTCGCTGAGGTGGTTCGCCAGGTCGTACAGCGTCCAGCCCGGGCAGGACGGGACGTCGGCGTCGAGGCTGGGGGCCTCGGCGACGGCGGCGCGGAACGCGGCGGACCGCTCGTCGAGCATCCGCAGCAGGGTGGGGAAGTAAAGGTGCTCAGTCACGAAAAGATCTTGTATCACCCGGAGCGGGACCCTCGCACTCGATTAAGACCGCCCGCAGATGGATCACTTGAGGCGTCGGGTGGTGGGGCGGCCGTCCCGGCCGTTCCGGCGGTGAGGCCGCCGCGCGGCGGCCCTATCCTTCTGCCATGGCGACATGGCGGCGGTCTCTGGCTGATGGAATGTGGGCTCTCGACAAGGTCCTGGGCGGGCAACGGCGTCCGACCAGGTTCCAGAAGTGGGCGGGCCGGCACCCGGTCCAGGCCGGTCTCTGGGTGGCCGCGCCCCTCACGCTCTTCCTGTGGCTGGTGTCGGGCGACGAGAGCGACAGCCCCCTGTTCGTCGTGATCGGCGGACTGGCCACGTGGCTGGTCCTCGGCCTCACCGCGGCCTCGGAGCGGCTCCGGCAGCGTCGGCTCAAGCGCCTGGGGATATGGGACGGATCGTGAGACGGCCCGGGCCCGGCAGGCGGAGGCCGGTGAAGACGTCCTCGTCGTGACGGCCGAGACCCTGGCGGGTCACCCCGTGAACCGGACGCTCCCGCCGGTCCTCAACGAGGAGAACTCCGGGGCGAAGGCGGCGCTTGCGCACCGTCACGCCGTCCGTCCGCCGCGGCGAGCAGGACCTCCGCCGCCTCGGTGCGCACGTACAGGACGTACCGGCCGCTGCGGTGGGCGTCGACCAGGCCGGCGGCGCGCAGGGCGGTCAGGTGCTGGGAGACCCCGCCGGCCGTGATCCCGGTGCGGCGGGCCAGCTCGGTCGTCGAGGCGGGCGTGTCGAGGTCGGCCAGCAGCCGGGCCCTGGAGCGGCCGACGACCGCCGCCAGGGCCTGCGGGACGGTGACCTGCCGTTCCCAGAGCGCGGCCACCCCGCGCGGCGGATAGCGCAGGGTGGGCTGCCAGTCCGGGCTGACGACGGAGAAGACCCGGGGCCAGACGAACACCGACGGCACCAGGAGGAGACCGCGCCCGCCGAGCTGCCGGCTGCCGTGGACGTAGTGGTGCCCGACGCGCAGGGTGTCGTCGTCCCAGGTCACGACGGACCCCAGGTCGCCCAGCAGTTGGTCCGCCCCGTGCTCGGCGAACAGCCTGGCACGGTGCAGCACGTCCCCCTCCAGCAGCGAGCGCATGCGGGGCCAGTACGGCGCCAGCGCGATCTCCCAGTACGACGCGATGAGGTCGGCGAGTTCGGCGAGGCCGCGGCGCGGATCGCCGCGCAGCCGGTCGACGCGCTCGGAACGCGGCGCGCGCGGAGCGCCGAGGCCCGACCGGACCCGCTCGGCCGGCGTGGCGCGCAGGACGGCCAACTCGCTTTCCAGATCGGCGGCCTGGCCCGCCGGCGGCGGCGCGAGGAAGATCGGGATCGACCCGGGCGGATCCGGGACCAGATCGGCGAGCAGACGCCAGTCCAGCCCCGAGGCGGCCAGCCGTCGTCCGGCCTCGCCGCTCCACGGGCGGTGCAGCGGGTTCCCGGCTGGATGCTTCAGCACCCTGACACTGGCCACCACCTCCCACAGCGGCGACAGGGCGAACCGGGTGCGGGCCAAGTCGCGGACGGAGAACGCCAGATCCAGCACGATGCCCCCTCGACGGCGGAGGACCCCGCGGCCGGCGGCCCGGGATTCAGTACAGCCTAAATTCCTCGCCCGCCGGCCGGTGCGGCGGGAACCTCACCCCATGACCAGCACCGATCTTCCCCAGCGGCCGGACACGGCCGCGCCCACCCCCGATCCGTCTCCTCCGGTCCTGCGGGACCCGGGCTTCCGCCTGCTCGTCGGCGCCGCCGCGGTGAGCAAGCTCGGCACCGCGGTGAGCGCCCTCGCGATACCGCTGACTGCCGTCCTGGCCCTGCACAGCTCGCCCGGACAGGTCGGCCTGCTGGCGACGCTGAGCACCCTCGCCTTCCTGCTGATCGGCCTGCCGGCCGGGGCCTGGGTGGACCGGATCCGCAAGCGGCCCGTGATGATCGCCGCCGACCTGGTCCGGGCGGCCCTCCTCGGGTCGGTACCGGCGGCCTGGGCGCTCGACCGCCTGACGATCCAACAGCTCTACCTGGTGGTCCTGTTGACGGGTGTGGCCACGGTCTTCTTCGACGTGGCGACGCTGAGCCAACTGCCCGACCTGGTCGGGCGCCACCGGCTCACCCAGGCCAACGCCCACCTGGTGACGGTGGACGCCCTCACCCAGATCGGCGGGCGCAGCGCGGGCGGCTTCCTGACGGCCCTGCTCTCCGCCCCGGCGGCGATCGTGGTCGACGCGGCCGGCTACCTGTGGTCGGCGCTCCTCCTGCTGCGCATCCGCCGGCCGGAGCCGCGCCCGCAGCGCCGGCGCCACGCGGGTCTCGGCCGCGAGATACGCGAGGGACTGCGCTTCGTGCTCGGTGACCCGACCCTGCGGGCCGTCGCGCTCGCCGGAGCACTGACGAACCTGTCCATCCAGCTGTGCCAGACCATGGTGCCGGTGCTGTTCGCCCGTGAACTCGGCCTCTCCGGCGGCGTCATCGGCCTGTTCTTCGCCGTCGGCGGTCTCGGCGTGCTCATCGGTTCGATGTCGGCCCGGTGGCTGGCCCGCCGGTTCGGCGCCGGCCGGCTGCTGTGGTCGGTGGGTCTGGCCGTCGCACCGTTCGGCGCCCTGCTGGCCCTGGCCGCCCGAGGACCGGCCCTCTGGCTCGCCACCGGAGCCTGGCTGATCACCACGTACAAGATCGGCGTCGACAACGTGATCCAGGTCAGCTTCCGGCAGAGCGTCACCCCCGACCACCTGCTCGGCCGGATGAACGCCACCATGCGCGTCCTGCTGACGGGCTCACTCGCGATCGGCGCGGCCCTGGCCGGCCTGCTGGGCGAACTCGTCTCCGTCCGAACCGCGTTGTGGGCCGGGGCCGCCGGGCTCGCCACGGTCTGGATACCGGTCTTCTTCTCACCGCTGCGCACCCGGCGCGAACTGCCGGGCACTGGCGCTCCGCGATGAACCGGCGTCCGGGCGATCGCTCCCGCGCCGTCATCACTCCGGCAGCGGGCACGGGCGGTTAGGCCGGCACCGGAGCGGGAACCGCTTCCGTCCACAGACGGCCGGCGACGGTGACCGGCCCGCGCCCAGGAAGGAGAGCAGCATGCCGAAGGACCATGCACCACGCGCCAAGGTCCGCCTCATCGCCTCGGAGGACGCCGACCCACAGGTCCGCGTGCCCTCGGGGCAGCCGTACGAGATCGTCACGGCCACGATCGTCGACTCGCAGCTGAGCGACATCGCGGAGGAGACCTCCGGCGGGAGGACCCTCAGCCCCGCGCGGCTGTGCGGCGGCCGCTCGACGTGCATCGCCGTCCTGGAAACCGAGTAGACGGCATGACCGCCCCTCTCGCCACCTCCCGGTACACCCTGCGCGTGCCAGTGACCGAGGGCTACGCCCTCTTCAACACCAGTACCGGCAGCGTCATGAGGTTCGACGGACCGCAGGCCGAGGAGGCCACGGCGCTGCTGAGCGGGAACCGCCGGCTGGTCGCCCCGGACTCCTTCGGTGAACGGCTCACCGCGCGGCTGCGCCGGAACGGGTTCCTGGTGGACCCGGAGTTCGACGAGGTCGCGGAGGTGCGGGAGCGGTACTGGACGGCCCGGGGCAGCGCCCCGGCCGTCCTGCTGGTGACCACCACCATGGACTGCAACCTCGGCTGCTACTACTGCTACGAGTCGCGTTCCTCCGACGCGCTCCGTGTCGACGACACGGACATGCTCGTCGCCCTCGCGGCGCAGCGGCTGGGCGACCACAGGAAGTCCCTGCACGTGGACTGGTACGGCGGCGAACCGCTGATGAACCTCGACGCGCTGGAGAGGGGGTCGATCGCGCTCCAGGAGTACTGCCGCGAGAGGGGGATCGCCTACCACGCCTCCGTGGTCTCGAACGGCACCCGGTGGCCCGAGGATCCCGCGTCCTTCGTCGGGCGCCACCGGATCCGCGAGGTGCAGATCACGTTCGACGGGATGAAGGACAACCACGACCGGAGGCGGCGGTACCGGCAGGGGTACCGCCGGGAGGACGACCACTCCTCCTTCGAGCGGGCCGCCGACCTGGTGGACGTGCTCGTGCGGCACACCCGGGTGGACGTCCGGTTCAACGCCGACCACGGCAACGCCGACGACCTCGCGCCGTTCATCCGGTTCGCGACGGCCCGCGGCTGGTTCGACGGCCCCTTCCGCTGCGTCCTGGCCGTGGCCAGGGTGTCCGGGTACTCGGACCGTTCGGCTTTCCTGCGCCCCCACGAGCTGGACACCGAGGAGTTCTCCGCGCTGGAGGAGACGGCCAGGAACATGCTTCCGCCGGGTGCCCGGGACACCCAGGACATCGTGGGCGGATTCCCGCACCCGAAGACGTCCGTGTGCGGAGCCCTCGCGGAGGGCTCGGCCGTCGTCGGGGCCGACGGGCTGGAGTACCGCTGCGGTCTTCAGGTGGGCGAGCGGCACCGCGCCGTGGGCCGGTTGCGGGCGCTTCCCACGGGGACGCTCCCGCCGGCGGCGCTTCCGGGGAAGGCGCTCCCGCTGGCGGTGCTCCCGCCGGCGCAGGCCGGGGCGGAGCCGAAACCAGAGCCGGAGCCGGAGCCGGAGAGCTTCCCCGACCGGTCGTGGTGGGCGGAGTTCGACCCGACGCGCGTGCCGAGCTGCTCCAGGTGCTCGTTCCTGCCCGTCTGCTGGGGCGGTTGCCCGAAGCGGCACCTGGACGGCCACCAGGTGTACCTCGACGCCGAGAGCCTGTTCTGGCGCCGGAACCTTCCCCGGATGATCACCGAGGGACTCGGCGAGCCCGCGGACGGGTTCGAGTTCACGGAGGCGGACCAGTTCCGCGACGACATCCCCGCCGGATCGGCCGCCGGCGCCCCCGGTTGCGGCCCCCGCCGGCGCTGAGATAGTGGAATCGAGGGGCCACAACCCGGCAAGAGGCGTTGGAAGGTCGCGCCATGAACGACCGGATCATAGGAGCCGAGATCACCGACGACCAGTTCGATCTGGACATCCGCGTCAAGGTGGTCACGAAGGCCGTCGACAGGTTCACCCGGGAACTGCCGGACGGCACGGACAGCTGCGCCAGCACCTGCGGTGACGAATGCACCAACAGCTGCGCCAGCACCTGCGAGAGCGGCTGCACCGACAACGAGACCGAGACCTGTGAGACCTGCGGGTCGTGCACCTCGGAGTGCGACGTCGGCGCGACCGGGGCCGGATGCGGTGAGGTCCGGCTCTTCGAGGACCACTACATCCTGGAAGTCAGCCAGGTCCGTGGCGACGGGATCACCCGCAGGGCCGCCGGAGAGCAGGTCATCCGCCGCGTGGAGCGCAACCCCCGGGAAGGCTGATGGCCGTAGCAGCCCACGGGACGACCACCTGGCAGCCGGTCATCGGCGACGCGCGGACCGCGGACACGGTCCGTGCCACGGCCCTGGCCGTGCTGTCGCGACTGCGCGATCCCGCCGTCGCCGAGGGAGCCGGCGCCGCGGCCCCGCGCCACGGGCGCCCGCGCTGGACGCCGTACAGCACCGCGCAGGGCACCTGCGGCGTGGCCCTGGCATTCGGGCACCTCGACCGCTGCCTGCCGGGCGAGGGCTGGGACCTCGCAGCCCACCGCCACCTCGCCCACGCCGTCGACAGCACCGCACGGCACCCCGTGACGGGCCCGGGACTCTTCGCCGGGCTCGCCGGAACGGCGTTCACCACCGCCTACCTGGCCAACGGCCGGGGACGGTACCGGGGGCTGCTCGACGACATCGACGACAGCCTGTACGACCAGGTGGCCCGACCGGACGACCACGGGCCCCGAGGCCCCCGCGCCGTCGGCGGACCGGGCCTCGCCGTCGCCGCCTTCGACCTCGTCTCCGGCTGGACCGGGGTGGCCGCCTACCTCCACTCCCGGCCAGCCGGCCCGAACCGGGACCGCGCCCTGAACACCCTGCTCGGCAGGCTCGTCGACCTGTGCCGGGACGACGACGGGATGCCCGCCTGGCACACCCCCCACCACCTCATCGCCGACGAGGGCATGCGGGAGCGGTACCCGTCCGCGGTCGCCAACTGCGGCCTGGCCCACGGGATCACCGGACCACTCGCCCTGCTCGCCCTCGCCCACGCCGACGGCCCGGCCGTCCCGGGACACACCGAGGCGATCCGCCGGGCCGCGTCCTGGCTCGCCGCACGGCACGTCGACGATCCCCGGGGCGGCGGGTACCCGGCGGTCGTCGCGCTCGGTGAGCGGGCGCCCGCGCCCTCACCCGCCCGCGACGCCTGGTGCTACGGCAGCCCCGGTGTCGCCCGCGCCCTGTGGCTGGCCGGCACCGCCCTGGCCGACACCGGCCTCACCGATGCGGCCACGGCCGCCGTCCGGGCCGTCCTGAGACGACCGGTCGCCCAGCGGCGCATCGCCTCGCCCGGCTTCTGCCACGGCGTCGCCGGCCTCCTCCAGGTCACCCTCCGGTTCGCCGCCGACACCGGGGACCCGGAGATCATCGCGGGCGCGCGCCGGCTCGTCGACCAGCTGCTCGACGAGTACCAGCCCCGATCGCCCTTCGGCTACCGCAGCATCGAACCCGACGGCACCCGAGCGGACCGGGTCGGCCTGTTGGAAGGCACCCCCGGGGTCGCCCTCGCCCTGCTGGCCGCCGCCACGCCCGAGCCACCCGCCTGGGACCGGTTCTTCCTCCTGTCATGACCGCCGACGCCTCCCGCTCGCCCGGTGCTCCGCGACGGTCCGCCGCCGCGCCGCGGCTGTACCGCGCGCTCGACTTCGTCATGATCCGCACCCCCGTCCTGCCCGTGACGGACTACCCCGCGGCCGAACCCGTCGCGGCCGACGCCCCAGGGTCCGCGTCCGCCACCCCCGAGTCCGCGTCCGCCACCGCGCGCGTGCGGGACAACGACGCCGCCCGGCGGGCCATCGTCGTCTCCTCGCTGTCCCTGGCGGCCGCCCTGCGGCGGCCGGCGAGCACCGAGCGCGACCGGCGGCACCTCGAATCGAGCCTCCTGCGCTACCTCATCCGCCTCAGCACCCGGCCCACCCCGTTCGGGCTCAGCGCCGGCGCCGCCCTCGGGCACTGGGCGCCGGTCACCGACGTCCGCCTCGCCGACCGGCCGCCCGACGCCCACGCCCGCCTCGACATGCACGCCCTCCTGCACTTCGTCACCGCCCTCGAATCCGTCCCCGAGATCCGCCGGGAGACCCGGGTCATCGCCAACCCGGCCGTACTGCACCGCGCCGGCCGGGTCACCCTGAGCGGCGTCGAAGCGCCCCGCACCGCCACCGGCGGCGAGAACGTCACCCTCCGGGCCACCGGCGCGGTCACCCGGGCCCTCACCCTCGCCCGTACCCCCGTCGCCCACGCGGACCTCGCCGCCGACCTCCTGCGAACCGTCCCCGGAGCGACCCCCGACAAGGTCGACGACCTGCTGTACCGCCTGTGGCGGCACGCCTTCCTCCTGACGGACCTCCACCCGCCGCTGACCTGCCTCGACCCCGCCGCACACGTGCTCGACCACCTCGCCCGCATCCCCGAGGCCGCCGCGGCCCACGCCGACCTCGACGCGCTGCTCGCGGCGGTCCGGGACTGGGAGAAACAGCCCCCCGACACCGGCGCCGCCACGTTCCCCGCACTCGCCGACCACGCCCGCCGGGTCACCGGCCTCGACACGGCAACACCCCTCCAAGTCGACGCGGCGCTGCCCCTCGCGGCCGGGCGGATATCCCGCGAGGTCGCCGACGCGGCCGTGGCGGCGGCCGAACTGCTCCTGCGTCTCACCCCCTTCCCGGACGGGCCGCCGCACATCGCCGCCTACCGGCGAGCGTTCGAGGCCCGGTACGGCACCGACCGCGACGTGCCCGTCCTCGAACTCCTCGACCCCGTCGCCGGCCTCGGCACACCCTCCCCGACGGCGGCGGGCGCACCCCTGGACACCACACGGGCCGACACGCTGCTCCGGCTCGCCACCGAGGCGCTCCACGACCACCTGACCGGCATCGACCTCGACCAGGACACCATCGACCGGATCGCCCTCGCGGACCCCGACCCCCACCGGCTGCCCGCCTCGCTCGACCTCTACGCCATGGTCGCCGCCCCGTCGCCCACCGCCATCGACGCCGGCGACTTCCGGCTCGTGGTCGGCGCCAACACCGGCGCCGGAGCCGCCGGACGCAACCTCGGCCGCTTCGCGGGGGTACTGCCCGAAGCCGTACCCGCCCTCGCCGGGATCGCCGATGCCGAACAGGCCCTGGACCCCGCGCGCGTCCAGGCCGAACTGGTCTACCTGCCCGAGAAGACCCGCTCGGCCAACGTCGTCGTGCGCCCCGCCGTCCGCGACCACGAGATCGGCATCCGCACCAGCGCCGAGCCCGGGCCGACCCGCTGGATCCCCCTCGACGAAGTCGCCGTCCGGGTCACCGACGGCAGGTTCGCCCTGATCTGGGACGACGGCGCCGGCACCGTCCGGGAGATCGCCGTCTGCGCCGGACACATGCTCAACCACAGCCGGGCGCCGGCCGTCTGCCGCTTCCTCGCCGACCTGAGCCGCGACGGCACCGCCCTGCTCACCGGCTTCGACTGGGGACCGGCCCGCCGCTTCCCCTACCTGCCCCGCGTCACCCACGGCCCGCTCGTCCTGCGCCCGGCCCAGTGGCGCCTCGACCACGCCCGAGGACAGGAGCTCACCAGGCACCCGGACGGGTTCCCGGCCGGGCTCGACGCCTGGCGCCGCCACTGGCGGGTGCCCCGCCACACCTACCTGACGAGCAGCGACGAGGCCGCCGACCACCGACTCCTCCTCGACCTCGCCGCACGCTCCCACACGGAGGAACTGCGCCGCGCCGTGAACCACCTGCGGCCCGGCGGCGCCGTCGTCCTCCAAGAAGCACTCCCCGGCCTCGACGACGCCTGGGCCACCGGGCCCGACGGGCCCCACATCGTGGAACTCGTCGTCTCCATGACCCGCCACGCCGCCGCCCCTGCCGCACAGCGGCCCCGGCCCGCCCACGCCCCGATCGGCCGCACGGAGCGACTGCGCCACCCCGGCAGCGACTGGACCTACGTCAAGCTCTACGGCGACCGGCAGGACGAGAACTCCCTGCTCGCCGACGGCGTCAGGGACCTCGTCCGCGCCCTGGCGCACCACACGGACCGCCGCATCTTCCTGCGCTACGCGGACCCCGACCCCCACCTGCGGCTGCGCCTGCGCGGCGACCCCGGCCGGCTCATCCCCGCACTCGGCGACTGGGCCGGAACCCTCCTGGCCGACGGACACCTCTCCCGGTTCGGCTTCGACGTCTACGACCGCGAGATCGAACGCTACGGCGGGCTCCCCGCCATGGACGCCACCGAGCGGCTCTACACCGCCGACAGCCTCGCCGTCCTCGACCTGCTGTCGCTCGGCCGCACCGGACAACTGCCGCTCGACGACACGGCGCTCGCCCTGCTCAGCATCGACGACCTGCTGGCAGGCCTCGGCCTCGACGAACCGGACCGGCTGCGCTTCTACCGCCGGATCCACGACCGTTGGACCCACCGACTGCGCCCCGCCAGCGCCCAGTACCGCACCCGCAAAGCGGAGTTCTGCGAACTGCTGCGTGGCCCGGCCCCGCCCGGCATCGACGCCGTCCTCGCCGAACGCCGCCGCGCCGCGCGGGACGTCGCCGCCCGGCTCGCCGACCTGGACCGCCACCGGCTGCTCGGCAAGCCGCTGCCCGACCTCTGCGACAGCTACGTCCACCTGCACTGCAACCGCCTGCTCGGCCCGGACCGCGCGACGGAATACACCATCCTGGAACTGCTCTTCCGGACGCGCCAGAGCCTGGCCGCGACGGCCCGCTGACACCCCGGTGGGTTTCCTGGGGCCACCGCCACGGCCCGGGCCGCCGGAAAAGCGGGTGCGCCCCGCCAACGCGCGGCGCACACTGGGCCGGTCACGCACCGTCGCCGCGAAGGAGCCCCGTGCAGGGAGCAGTCAGCGTCTCGCCCGCCCAGATCCCCGAGCTGCTGCTCGGCCTGGCCACCGTCCGTCCGGTGTTCCTCTGGGGCGCCCCCGGGATCGGGAAGTCCTCCCTGGTCAGGGCGTTCGCCGAGTCGCTCGGGCTGGAGTGCGTGAGCCTGGTCGGCACCCAGCTCGCCCCCGAGGACCTGATCGGCGTCCCGCAGCTCACCCCCGAGGGCCGCTCCCGGTTCTGCCCGCCCGAGCAGATCGCCCGCGACGAGCCGTACTGCCTCTTCCTCGACGAACTCAACGCGGCCTCGCCGGACGTCCAGAAGGCCTTCTACTCGCTGATCCTGGACCGCCGGATCGGCTCGTACGAGCTGCCGCCCGGCTCGATCGTGATCGGCGCCGGCAACCGCGCCACCGACGGCGCGCTCGCCCGCCCGATGGCCTCCGCACTCGTCAACCGCATGATCCACGTCCATCTGCGGGCCAGCGCCGAGGACTGGCTGCGCTGGGCGGCCGGCACCGGCATCCACCCCTGGATCGTCGACCACCTCACCGACCGGCCCGACCACCTGTGGTCCGCCCCGCCCAAGACCGAGGAACCGTTCTCCACCCCGCGCGCCTGGCACATGCTCTCGGACGCGCTGCACTCCTTCGGCCCCGCCCTGGACGAGGAGACCCTCAAGGTCGTCGCCCACGGGCTGCTCACCGCGCAGCACGCGATCGCCTTCTGCGGCTACGCCAAGATCGTCCGAAACTCCTACGGCCTGGAGGCGATCCTCAAGGGCGACGCCCGCTGGCCGCACCGGCTGGAGGACCGCGACCTGCTCTACTACCTGGCCGACGCCTTCCGCAGCCGGCTCGTCAAGGAACTGCCCGCCCGCAAGGAACACGCCTCCGGCACGCAGCGGCAGACCGCCTTCCGGGCCAAGTCGCTGCTGGTGCAGCTGGCCGAGATATCGGTGGAGGTCGCCCAGACGGTGATCGCCGACGGCCCGGACGGCAACCCGCTGCTGCCCTCCTGGTTCCTGATCGAGGCCGCCCGGGACATGCCCCGCCTGGTCGAGGCCCGCCGGTGAGCCGCGCCCCCGCCGACCGCAAGAAACCCGACCCCGGCGCCGAGGCCTTCGCCGAGGGCCTGGCCCGGCTCCGCGGCAACCAGGCCCTCGCCGCCCTGCACGCCGACGTCTGCCGCAGCGAGGACTGCGTCACCGCCCCGCCGAACGGCTGGGCGGTGGTGGACTCCAACGGCACCCTGCACGTCAACCCGCGCCGCCGGGCCGAACCCGAGGAGTGGGCCTGGGTGCTGGCACACTGCCTCCTGCACCTCGGCTTCGGCCACCTCCCGGGCGCCCGCGGCCGCCGCACCCAGCCCGACGCCCACCTGGCCGCCGCCCGCTGCGCGGTGGTCAACCGCTTCCTCGCCACCTTCCCCGTCGGCCGCGCCCCGGTCGCCCTCCCGCAGCAGTACCCGGGCGGCGACGAGGAGGAACTGGCCGCCCGCTGGCGCCGCGACGGCCCGCCACCCACCGACGCCGCCGGAACGGCGGGCACCGCCGGCACCGCCGCACGCGACCAACTGCTCGTCGAATGGCGCGGCCACGGCCAAGCCCCCGAGGACTGGCCGACGGCCTTCGCCGCCGCGCTCACCCGCGCCATGTCCGCCGCGATGGACCGCGCCGGCGGCCGGATCGACGCCGAGACCGGCGAACGCCTCCCCGAGCGGGCCTGGAACCGGGCCCTCAACTGGTTCGTCTCCTCCTACCCCCTGCTCGGCGCCGTCGCGGCCGGCCTCACCGTCGTCGCCGACGCCGAACTCGCCCGCGCCCACGACATCGCCGTCGCCGCCGTCAACGCCGAGGCCGCCGAGATCTACGTCAACCCGCTGCGCCAGTACTCCGACGAGGAGTGGCGGTTCATCCTCGGCCACGAGATCCTGCACGCCGCCCTGCGGCACGGAGAACGCCGCGGCGGACGCGACCCGTTCCTGTTCAACGTCGCCGCCGACTACGTCATCAACGGCTGGCTGCTGGAGATGGGCGTCGGCGACATGCCCGATGGACTGCTGCACGACCCGCAGCTCAAGGGCCTGTCCGCCGAGGAGGTGTACGACCGGATCGCCCGCGACCAGCGCCGGATCCGCCGCCTCGCCACCCTGGCCGGCAAGAACCGCCCGGACGTCCTCGGCGAACCGCTCGGGCCGCCCCGGGACTACGTCGACCTCGACGACTTCTACCGGCGCGGCCTCCAGCAGGGCTTCGAACTCCACCGGCGCGAACGCGGCCTGCTCCCGGCCGGACTGGTCGAGGAGATCCGCGCGCTCGCCCACCCGCCACTGCCCTGGGACGCCCGACTGGCCCGCTGGTTCGACGAATTCGTACCGAGGCCGGAACCGGTGCGCAGCTACGCCCGCCCGGCCCGCCGGCAGTCCGCCACCCCTGACATCCCCCGGGCCGGGCGCCACCACCCCGAGGAGGAGGTGCCGCGCTGCACCTTCGGCGTCGTCCTGGACACCTCGGGCTCGATGGACCGGACCCTGCTCGGCAAGGCGCTCGGCGCGATCGCCTCCTACGCCGCCGCCCGGGACGTCCCGGCCGCCCGGGTGGTGCACTGCGACACCGCCCCGCACGACGCCGGCTACCTCCCGATCGAGGAGATCGCCGGACGCCTGCGGGTGCACGGACGCGGCGGCACCGTCCTCCAGCCGGGCGTCGACCTGCTGGAGCGGGCCGGGGACTTCCCGCCCGGCGCACCCGTCCTGGTCATCACCGACGGCGAGTGCGACGTCCTGCGGCTGCGCCGCGAGCACGCCTTCCTCGTCCCGCGCGGCGCGGCACTGCCGTTCACCCCGCGCGGACCGGTCTTCCGGATGACCTGAGGGCGCTGGGCTTCCGTCCGCTCGTTCGTCCCGGTCCGTGCGACGGATGCTTGTTCGGTGGCGGTCTGGCGGTCTGGCGGTCTGGCGGCCGGGCGGTGGCGGCGCGTGACGGCGAGTCGGCCGGGTCCGTTGTCCCGGCCCGGCGTTCCATGGCGCGGCGAACGCGCAGGTCAGAGGGGGTGAGGCCGTTCCAGCGTCCCGGATCGCCGGGCAGTGCTGGCGGGCGGGACGGATCGCGGGGCAGTCTTCGGTCCGGCGGCGACCGGCACCGATCCGGGCCGCCGGGCCGCGCATCGCGGCCATCGCGGCGAACGTCCGCCGCGTCCCACCCGACCGACGAAGGAAGCCCTGCCATGCGCCTCTCGAACCGACGCCCGATCGCCGTCCTGCTGGCGGTCGCCGGCCTGCTGGCCGCCGGGGCCACCCCGGCCGCCGCCGTCCACGGCGGATCGGCCACCACGACCAAGGCCCACCCGTTCGTGGTGGCCCTGGAGACCGCCGCGGGCGAGCAGTGGTGCACCGGCGCGCTGATCGCTCCGACCAAGGTGCTCACCGCGGGCCACTGCGTGGCCGAGGCGACCGACCCGGGCTCCCTGCGGGTGATCGCCGGCCGGACCGACCTGACCGGCTCCGGCGGCCAGGTCCGCCGGGTGAAGGGCTACCGGGTCGACCCGCGCTACACCGCGAGCCTGGAGCACGACTCCGCCGTCCTCACCCTGGACCGCCCGCTGCCGCAGACACCGGTGCGGGTGGCGCGCCAGGGGGACGAGGCGCTCTACCGGTACGGCCGCACGGCCACGTTGCTGGGGTTCGGGCGCACCGGCTCGGACGGTCCCGGCACCCACCTCAAGCAGGCGCGGCTGACGCTGGCTCCGCCGGCCTCCTGCGACCCGTACACCGAGCCCGGGGACTCCCCGCTGCTCAAGGTCTGCGGCCTGCCGCGGGCCGGTACGGCGGACAGCGTCTGCAAGGGGGACTCGGGCGGGCCGCTGGTGGTCGGCGATGTGGTGATCGGCGTGGTCTCCACCGGCAACAAGTACTGCGACACCCAGCACCCGGTCTCGGTGTTCACCCGGGCCACCGACGTCCCCGGGCAACTGCTGCCCTGACCGGTACCGGTGCTGCCCTGGCCGGCTGGCTGGCCGGCCAGGGCGCGCTGGACCTGCTCCCGCTGACCGAAAGCGGGCCCTGCGGTCGCGTCTTCGGCTGGACCGGCCCCTTTCCGCCCGCAATGGTGGCTGACCGGGATCGGCCCTGCGACCGCTCGCGGCCCGATACCGTCGACCCTGCAGGACCACCCCACAGATGGAATGAACTGATGACACCTCAGTCGGAACCGGCTCCTGAGCCGCCAGAGCGGCCGATCACGGCCAGCGTCACCGTCTCCGGGTCGGAGGCACAGATCCTGCGGGACCTGGCCGCGGTGCTCGGCCGCACCCCGGAGGAGCTGGCGATCGAACACGCGGCCGGCGTTTTGCCGATCCCCTCCGAGCCGATCGTGGACTGGGCACTGTTCGACGGCCCGTCGGACCTGGCCGCCGATGCCGACGACTGGCTACTGCGCCAGTACCAGGGCCATGCCCTCGGCCTGGCTGACGCCGTCAACGCCGTTCTCGCCTGGAGGCTCCAGCGTCCGGCGATCCTGTCCTTCGACCACCACTACCGTGATGTCCTCATCTCGAAGAAGAAGCCGGCGATCGAGGTCTTCCCGAACGCCACAGACGTCTGAGCGAAGTACAGCCCGACGCTTCCGGCCAGCGGCCGGGCGGCCGCTCGGCGGACCGCACACCGGCGCGGTCCCCCGCACCGACACCTCCGACGCCCAGGGCACGATACTGCTGGTTGTCATCGCCCGGCTGATCGGCCGCTCGATGCATCAGGCCCGTCGCCACCGCCAAGACCTACATCACCCGGCTGCTGGCCAAGCTCGACGCCCGCGACCGGGTCCAGTTGGTGATCATCGCCTACGAGGCGGGCCTGGTGACCCCGTAGGCCCCGCGGTCGGCCCTCGGGGGCGGGCCGCTGACCGCCGCAGGTCAGGTCCTTCGCGGGCAGCCGGCCCGTGGTCAGGTCGCGGGTGACGCTGTTGTCCGCGCAGGACGGGCCCGCCACCACCACGCCGTGGCCCTCACCGCCGGCGGCCCGCGAACACGGTCACCCGGCGGGGTGGAGAATGGGTGATTTCCGAGCGGGGCGGCCGCGCCGGGCAGTACGGTGCCCGTATGACCGTGCTCGTCCGCCGTCGTCACATCGACTTCGGCCGCATCCACTCCACCGGCTGTCCGGTCATCGTCTGATCGCCCGATCCGCCTGGCCGCGCCGTTCGCTTCCATGTCGAACGCCGCCGCCGTGGCGGCCGTCGTCCGCTGCTGCTGCCGCGCGGGACCGCCGTCGCTCAACCGGCGCTCCCGCGCGCGCCGAGCTCCGGACGGCATCCGCCGGGACGCGGCCACTTCGCGGCTCCGTACCTCCGGCCCCGCACCGCCCGTCCTGTGCCCGCCCGCCCCTCGGCGTGCGCGGCACGCTCCCGCGCGTGCGCGGGGACGGAGGGCGCCCCGCGCGTCCCGGCCGGCCACGATCCGACCGCACCGAAGGGACAGCCGTCCACCATGACCGACACCGCCACCGACCACTACCTGCGCAACAACACCGAGTACGCCGAGGCCTTCGACGGGCCGCTCCCGCTCCCGCCGGCCCGCCACACGGCCGTCCTGGCCTGCATGGACGCCCGGCTCAACGTGTACGGCGCGCTCGGCCTCGCCGAGGGCGACTCGCACGTGATCCGCAACGCGGGCGGGGTGGCGACCGATGACGCCATCCGCTCGCTGGCGATCAGCCAGCGGCTGCTCGGCACGCGGGAGATCGTCCTCGTCCACCACACCGACTGCGGCATGCTCACCTTCGCCGACGACGCCTTCCGCGAGTCGATCCGGGAGGAGACCGGCATCAAGCCCCCGTGGGCCGCCGAGGCCTTCACCGACCTGGAGACGGACGTCCGCCAGTCGGCCGCCCGGATCCGCACCAGCCCCTTCGTCCCGCACACGGACTCCCTGCGCGGCTTCGTCTTCGACGTCGCGACCGGCCTCCTCAAGGAGGTCGTGCTCTGACCCCGCGGCGTCCCTGGTGCGGCCTCCCACGGCCGCCGCACCAGGGACGCCAGGGACCAGCGGTCGCGTCCTACCGGGCCCCGCCGCCGGGGGCCGGAGTGCGCGGTCGTAGGCGCTCTCCCTGCGGCCCGAACATGATCAGGTACTCGACCGGTCCGCCGGGTCCGGCGTTCGCGACTCCGTGGGCGGTGCGGGTGTCGAACTCGGCCACCTCCCCGGCGTTCAGGACGAGGTCCTGCTCGCCGAGCGCCAGCCACAGCCGCCCGTACAGGACGCACAGCCATTCGTATCCGTCGTGGGAGACCTGCCGCGGCCGTTCCGGCGGCGCGTCGACGGCAGGCAGGACGTGCTTGTGGGCGTGCAGGCCCCCCACGTACCGGGTCAAGGGCAGCACCACCTTGTCCTCGCCTCGACGCCGCGGAACCGGGACGCGCGGGGGTTCGGCCGCGGCGGCGGGTGCGGTGCCGGCCAGCTCGTCCAGGGAGGTGTCGTACGCCGTCGCGAGCCGCAGCAGCACCTCCAGGGTCGGATTGCGCCGACCGGTCTCGATCCGCGACAGCGTGCTGAGCGAGACGCCGGTCGCACGGCTGACGTCGGTGAGCGTGACGCCGCGCCGCTCGCGCGCGGCCCGCAGTCGAGGGCCCAGGGCCGCCAGCGTGTCGGCCACGCCGTCGTCCGTCACCGTCACGGTCGCCCCGCTCTCTCCGGTCATGTCGCCTCCGGTCATGCCGCCTCCACCGCCCTGTCCTGCCAGTTTGCCAGAATGACAAGGGCGTTCGCGTCGGGCGGCCGCCGCGCCGCAGGATCGGTGGGCAACCGCGACCGCCCGTGAACCGAGGAGAAACCATGCACCAGCCCGCGCCGTCCGCCGACCCGCGCCACCGCACCATCGAGGCACCGGCCGGGCGCCTGCACCTCGTCGAGCAGGGCACCGGACCGCTGGTCCTGCTCGTCCACGGCTTCCCCGAGTCCTGGTACTCCTGGCGCCGCCAGCTCCCGGCCCTCGCGGCGGCCGGGTACCGGGCCGTGGCGCTCGACGTGCGCGGCTACGGCCGCTCCTCCAAGCCGGCCGCGACGGACGCCTACCGGATGCTCGACCTGGTGGCGGACAACGTCGCCCTGGTGCGCGCCCTGGGCGAGGAGCGGGCGGTGGTCGTCGGGCACGACTGGGGCTCCAACATCGCGGCGGCCTCCGCCCTGCTCCACCCCGAGGTCTTCCGCGCCGTCGGACTGCTGAGCGTCCCCTACGCGCCGCCCGGCGGCCCCCGCCCGACCGAGGTCTTCGCGCGGATGGGCGGCGACCAGGAGTTCTACGTCTCGTACTTCCAGGAGCCCGGCCGGGCCGAGGCCGAGATGGAGCCCGACCTGCGGGGCTGGCTCGCGGGCTTCTACGCCGCCATGTCCGCCGACACCATGCCCACCCAGGGCGAGCCCGACCCCCACTTCGTGGCCCGCGCCGGGGGCCGGCTGCGTGACCGCTTCCCCGCCGGCAAGCTGCCCGCCTGGCTGACCGAGGAGGACCTCGACGTGTACGCCGGGGAGTTCGAGCGCACCGGCATGACCGGCGCCCTCAACCGCTACCGCAGCATGGACCGCGACTGGGAGGACCTCGCCCGGTACGGCGGCGCCCCGATCGAGCAGCCGTCCCTGTTCATCGGCGGCGCCCTGGACGCCTCCACGACCTGGATGGCCGACGCGATCGCCGCCTTCCCGGCCACCCTCCCGGGCCTGACCTCCAGCCACGTCCTGGACGGCTGCGGGCACTGGATCCAGCAGGAGCGCCCCGAGGAGGTGAACCGCCTGCTGACCTCCTGGCTCGCCTCCCTCCCGGGCTGAACCGCGGGCGGGCCGGCCGGACTTCGTCGCGACACGGAGGGCTCGAAGCGCCGGGCGTCGCTGTGGGGGCCGGCCGGCGATCCCGGCACCGGGACGAGGAACGGAGCTCCGTGATCCGAATGGCCACCTCCCTCACCACCGGACGGACGGCGGCGGCGCAGGACCCCTCCCGTGGGCCCTTACGTTGAGGTCGAACGGCGCTCGGTCGCACCCCCCGCGACCACGCGCAGGGACACGCGGCCACGCGCGGAGACAGTCGGCCCCCGGGGCCGAGGGAATCGGGGAACCGGGTGAGCGTGCCGGAAGAAGTCCTGGTGCCGGAAGAGGGCACCGCGGCGCCCTCGGGGTCGTCGGCCGGCGGCCTCGCGCAGGCGGCCGGGGTCGGCGTCCGCTCCCGAGAGGTCGATCCCGAGTCCGAGTTCCGCGATCCGTGCGGCGTTCTCGAACTGGTCCACGGCCTGGGGGACGGCGACCAGGGGGACGCCGTGGTGGAGCGCCTCCATGGTGCTGTTGCCGCCGCAGTGGGAGACGAACGCCACGGCGTGGGCGAGCACGCGCAGTTGCGGCACGGTGCGGTGGAGGTGGACGTTGGGTGGCACCGCTCCCAGGTGTCGCGGGTCGGTCCGGTCGCCGGTGGCCATGACCACGTCCCACTCGCCGTCGCCGAACGCTTCGAGGCACCGGCGGTAGAAGTCGGGGCGGTCGGTGAAGACGCCACCGAGGGCGATGAGGAGGACGTTTTTGCCGTCGCGCGACTGCCAACTCCCCTGGAACGAGCGGTCGCCGAAGCAGGGTCCGACGAACCGGTGGTGCCCGCCGAGTTCGTGGCGGTGCGGCTGGAACGAGGGCGGGAGCATCACCAGGCAGGTCTCGGGCCGGTCGAGGAAGTCTTGCGCCGTGGTGGTCACGCCGTGGTCGGACAGGAGGGTACGGAGCTGTGTGTGGAACCGGGGGCCCGCCGGGTGCAGGTCGGGGCGGGGCACGCGGGTGGTCGTGAACTGGATGGCGGGCACCCTGCGGGTGTGGGCGAGCAGCGGTGCCTGCCAGCAGCCGTTCTTGTAGAGCAGCAGGTCGGGGCGGTCGCGGTCGAGGGTCGCGGCGAGCTGGGGCAGTACCGCCCGCGCCTCGGTGAGGAAGGGGTCGTGCGTGTCGCCGTCCGTCGGCAGCCTGCCCGATGCGATCAGTTCCTCGAGCGGGGAGCGGTATCCGGTGACGGCGGCGCCGGCGGAGCGGGCCGCGGCGCCGAACCGCTCGGTGACGGCCGCGGTCACCCGGTGTCCGCGGCGGACGAGTTCCGCGACGAGGCCCAGGCTCGAGTAGACGTGGCCGGGTGTCGGGTGGGTCACCGCCCAGACGTGCCGGCCGGACGCGCGGGTGCGCGCGGCGGCGGGCATCAGCCGGCGCCGTCCGGGTGCAGTCCGGTCATCGCCGTCAGGTCGGCCTCGGTCGGCGGGTGGGCGAGTTCGCGGCCCAGCAGCCGGGTGCCGGCCCGCTCGTACTTGTCCACGCCGGTGCGCAGCTCGGCTTTGTCGAACAGCTCGATGGCCGGCGGCCAGAGGTCCAGGAACGCGCAGAGCTGCTGCCACAGTTGCCGGGCGTCATAGGCCTCGAACGCCCGGGTGACCTCGGGGAGGGCGAGCAGCAGCCGGTGCCGTGCCTCGGCGTCGCGCCCGGTGATCTCGTGCAGGACCTCGGTGGCGGCGTTGCCCGCTCCTCGGCCGAGGCCAGCCAGTGAGGCGTCGGCCCACTGGGCCCCGCCGCGCCGGGCGGCGAGCACGTTGGCCAGGGCGAGCCGCTTGCAGTCGTGGGCGTGGAAGCCCAGGGGCAGTCCGACGGTCCCGCTCAGACGGTGGAAGATCTCCTCGACCTGGTCCGGGAGGAAGGCGCTGTTGGTGTCGGCGACGTAGAACATCCGCGCTCCGGCGCTCTCCGCCGTCTTGGCGCACGCTTCGACCGCCTCCGGGTCGGCCCAGCTGGCGAGCGTGAGGTTGACGGTGAACGGCATGGCGGCGCGGGTGAGCCGGTCGGCGACGTCGTGCCACCGGCCGTCGCCGTTCGGGGTGACCGGGATCCGCACCAGGGACAGCCCTGCGCCCGCCAGGGCGGGTAGGTCGAGCGGCTCCGTGCCTCCGGGGTGCAGCATCCCCACCAGCGGGGTGGTCGTGGCGGCGGCCAGGTCCGCCACGTGCTCGGGCGTCAGGGCGTAGCAGGGGCCGGCGTGCGGGTACGCGCCGTGGTTCGGCGGGAGGCCGGTGAGGTAGCCGATCTCGATGCCGTCCAGTCCGGCCGGGTCGAGCAGGGCGACCACCGCTCGGGCGTCGTCGAGGCCGAGTCTGAAGTCGTTGACGAATCCGCCGTCGCGCAGGGTGACGTCGAGGATTTTCACGGGGGTGCCTCTCGGTTCAGGTGCTCTGTTCGGTCCGGCGGGTCCGGCGCGCGGGGGTGGTCGCGGCGGTTGTCGGCCCGAAGCGGTCCAGGGCCCGGTGGTAGGCGTCCTGGTACTCGTTGCCGCCGGCCGCGCCGCGTTCCTCGTAGGGGCTGCCGAAGAGCGAGCGGTACACGGCGAACCAGTCGGGCCGGGAGCTCAGGAAGAGGATGTCGTGCACCGCGATGTGGCGCAGCGCGAACAGCGGCACGGGCGAGACCTTGTTGCCGAACGCGGGGTTGCGGGCGGCCGGTGCCCGGCAGAGCGGGTGGAACTGGCCGAGCATCATGCCCTGGCGTACGAAGTGGGTCTTCAGGTCGGCGTGGACGTCGTCGAGGACGGTGGCGCGCTGTGCGGAGAGGTTCGGGAAGGCGGTGACGATGGTCTTCAGTGACTTCTCCGGTCCGGTCAGCGGTGGTGTGCGCCGGAAGACGGGGATGTAGCGGCGCAGGAGGTCGTTGAGCCGGGCGGCGTCGACCGTGTCGTCGACTTCGCCGTGCACGGCGATGTGGAGGGCCTCGGCCTTGACCGCGGGCGGCACGAAGGGGCAGATGGGGCCGCTGCGGCCCAGTTGCGGGTGGGGCTGGGAGATGTAGTCCCGGGCCCAGTCGAGGACTTCCTGGGCGCAGCGGGCGGTGGACGGGGTGAGGAGCCCGGTGGGGGTGAGCTGTCGCACGGCTGGTCACCCTTTCGTGCGTCGGGCGAAGAGGTAGCACTTCGCCTCGGGTGGCCGGTCGGGTGTATGGACGACTTTGAGGTGGTTGAGCCGCCGCCAGGTGCGGGGACGGGCTTCGCCGGGTGGTGTGCCGGGGGCGGGGCGGGGTCGGGCCGTGCCGAATTGCCGGAGGGCGTCGGCGTCCTGGGGGCGGCAGAGTCCGAGCGCGGTCAGGCGGTTCAGGGCTCGTTCCCAGGGTGGTGGGGTGCCGGGCCGCAGCCGGGAGCGGAACATGTACTCGATCCCGAGGCGGTCCTGCGTGCGGGCCGCGATGTCCAGGTCGAGGGTCAGGCAGTCGACGGTCGGGGCCATGGGGTGCAGGACGGGTAGCAGGTCCCGGTGGTGGCCGGGCCAGGCGGTGGTGTCCAGGTGGTCGAGCAGTTGGCGGCTGGTCAGTCCTTGGACGCACAGCCGCCGGTGGTCCGCGTCGCGGGGCAGCAGGACGCCGAGGACGACGCCGGAGGCGGCGGTGGGGGTCGAGCGCAGGCAGTGGGCGAGGAAGGCCCGGTGCGCCGGGTCCGGCGCGGTGCCGGTGAGCAGGGCCGTGGCCTCGTCGAGCGGCGCGTTCGCCGCGCCGGAGCGCGCGGTGCCGGGGTCGATGTCGAGGAAGACGTTCGGCGGTGGCGGGGTCGGGGGGGCGGTGTCGGTGGGGTCGAGGTCGGTGGGGTCGAGGTCGAACTCCAGCCAGACGTCCCGGATGTGTCCGTGCAGCGGGCCGGCCGGGTCCGTCCAGGCGGTGGCGAAGTCGGCCAGCCGGCCCCATCCGGGGTGGGGCGGGCCGGTGGCGCGGTGTGTGCGTTCGGCCAGGTGTGCCAGGGCGGCGCGTTCGTGAGGGGCCTTGCCCACGCAGAACATGAAGTCGACGGGGGCTGTGTCCGGGCCGAGCCGGCATTCCAGGCCGACGAAGCCGCTGACGTCGCGCGGGAAGTGGCGCGCCGTGTGGAGGGCCCGGGCCAGCCGGGCCGGTGGCACGAGGTCGGGGTGCAGGTCCTGGGTGAGGTCGGCCACCAGGTCGGAGAGCCGGTCGGCCGGGGCGGTGCGCGAGGTCATGCCGGTGTGTCCCCTCGTGCGTCCCGCACGGCCCACAGGTGGCAGGTCAGTTGCCGGTCGGAGGGCGGTTCGCCGAGGGCGGGGCCGAAGGTCGCCAGGACCCTCAGGCCCGCTTCCTCGGCGGCGGTGGCCAGGCGTGCGGGGGCGTGGAGGGGGAAGCGGGACCAGAACTCCGTGACCTCGCCCTCCTCGTGGAGGAAGAGGCGGTGGTGCACGCGTTCGCGTTCCGCGGGGAAGAGGAGCCGGCGCAGCACGGCGGCCCGGACCGGCCGTCCCATCAGGTGGGTGGAGGGGTCCTGGGTGACGGTGATGTCCGGGTCGCGCCGGTCGAGGTCGGCGGGGGCGCGGCTGAGTTCGCACAGCAGGTGTCCGCCCGGGCGCAGGGTTCGGGCCATCTGTGCCATGAACGGGGCCAGTTCGGGTTCCCGCAGTTGGAGTGAGGGCCCCTGGACCGCGAGCACGAGGTCGAAGTCGCGGTCGAACGTCATCGCGGCCATCGGGAGCGGCAGGTACTGGCAGTCGAGTCCGGCGGCCGAGGCGCGGCGGCGGGCGAAGTCGAGGAAGGCGGGGTTGATGTCGGTCGCGGTCACCCGGTATCCGAGTTCCGCGAGGCGGTGGCTGTGGATGCCGGGGCCGCAGCCGATGTCGAGCACGGCCGCGCCGGGCGGCAACCGCAGGTGGCGGTGCAGCCAGTCGACCGCCTGCTCGGCCGCGTCGACGGCGGGCCCGGCGGGGGCGGCGGAGCCGCCGTCCTGGCGGTACTGGCGGGCCAGGATGTCCTCGACGCCCATCGAGCCCCAGGGCGTCGGGTCCGGCGGCGTGAATTCCGAGAGTTCTTCTTTGAGCGGTGTCCCGTGGAACCACTTCGAGGTGCCTGCCGGCATGATGTCAGGGCTTTCCGTGAGTCGGACCGCGCCGAATGGTATCGAGTGCGTAGTCGTGCGGCGAGAACGGTTTGAGGTAGCGCCGCACCGCGTTCATCCCGCGCGGATTCCTGGTTTTTCTCAGGTCCTTCTGGAGGCCGTCCAGGTAGGAATAGGTGTAGGGCACCACGTGGGTTCCGGAGAAACGGCCGGAAAGGGGCCGAACGGCTTTTCCGGTCAGGAGTTCGGCGTCGATCGCCCGGTGCATCTCCGGTGGGCTCGGCAGCGCGATGCGTCCGGTGGCGTGGGCGGCCAGCCAGCGCGCGCCGAGTTCCGAGGTGGTGGGGGTGAACAGGCTGGAGTTGTAGCCGACGAACCCGAGCCCGGGCACCTCGGGGCTCACCAGGCAGCGGTAGAGCCGGTAGCGGCCCTCGGGGTCGACGATCCGGGCGGCCAGGGCCGGGTCCAGGAACGGGAGCTCCTGGCGGTAGCCGGTGCCGAGGACGACCACGTCGGCCGCCAGCACCCGGCCGTCGGAGAGCACCGCCCCTTCGGCGGTGAACCCTTCGGCGCCCGCCCGGTGCACCTGGATCCGGCCGGCCCGGACCAGGCGGAAGAGTGCCGCGGGCGCCACCTGGAAACCGGAGGCCACCTGGTCCCCGAACCGGTGCGCCGGGCGCAGTCCGCTGGCGCGCAGGCGGAACTGGCAGGACAGCAGCAGTTCCACGGCCCGCCACAGGAGCGCCAGCAGGCGCCGCCGGCCGGCCTCCAGGCGCGCCGGGCCGGGTGAGCGCGACGGCATGAGCGACTCCCACAGCCGTGAGGTGCAGACGTGGCGGATGTGCACCAGCCCGCCGAAGAACCGCGGCACCGTCCAGACGGCCCGGCGCACGACCAGGTGCACCTCCCGCGCCCGCGGCGCCGCGGTGGCGGCGATGTCCATGGCCGACTTCCCGAACCCGACCACGACCACGCGCCGTCCCCGGAACAGCTCCGCCGAGCCGCAGTCCGAGGTGTGCAGCACCGTTCCGCCCGCGGTGGTGAACCGCCGCGTGCCGGGCAGGTCGGGAACGTGCGGCGCGCTGAAGATGCCGTTGCACACCAGGAGGAAGTCGAACTCCCGGGTGGAGCGCCCCGTCGGCGCGTCGACCGTCACCGACCAGGACGGCGCGCCCGCCCCGCGCGGCCGCGCGCGCACCACGGTGGAGCGGTAGCAGATGAGCGGCGCCACCCCGAAGCGCTCGGCGTACGCGCGCAGGTACGCCTGCACGTGGCGTGCCGACGGCCAGTCGGGGTGGTCGGCCGGGGTCGGGAAGTCGGAGAACGCGTACTGATCGCCCGGGGTCTGCGTGGTCAGCCCGGCGTAGGCCCGGCGGGGGTTCCACACGCCGCCGAGCTGGTCCGAGCGCTCGAAGACGGTGACCTCGTGCCCTTCTTCGTGGAAGGTCTTCGCCGCGACGATTCCGCTGACCCCGGCCCCGATGACGCAGACACGCAACCGGGGTATGGGTGCCCGATTCCCGTCGTCCATGGGAGGTCCTTTGCTCGGCTGGGAGGTCCTTTGCTCGGCGAATTCTCCGGCCCCGCCGGACTGGGGTTTCCGCTATTCGAAGCCATTCGTAGCACCCCATGGGTTCGAGTGCGACCCATTGCGCATCCATTCGAGTGGAAATCGCTTTCCCGGCGCCGGAAGGTACGAGCGCGAATCGCGTGGGCCTCGTGAGACGGTGTGGCTGTCGCGCCACGGCCCGCTCCCGCACCGCTACCAGCTCGACGGAGTCGACGTCGTCCCCGCACTGATCGAGCGGAACAGGGAGTGCTGGGTGGCGCGACTGCTCGGAGAGGGACCCCGCCGGGCAACCGCGGGGCCGGCCCCGCCCGTCCGCCGCCCTACAGCCGGTGCCGGGAGAAGAACTGCCAGGCGGCGGCGGAGGCGCTCGGGCCGGTCGGGTCGCCGAACCGCGCGACCTCCGGGTCGGTGGAGCCGCCGGACCACTTGTGGCCCATGCCGTGGACGGTCCAGAACTCCAGCAGGCCGCCGTACTCGGCGACGGTGTAGCCGCGGCCGCCGGGGACGGTGGCGTCGGTGACCCGCGTGGGCTGGGCGGGAACGGTCGGAAGCCCCTGCGCGGAGCGGGCCAGGTTGTCGGTGAGACGCCACTGTTCCAGGGCCTGGAGGCCGCACTGGTAGGGGACGAACGGGTCGGCGTCGCCGTGGAAGAGGATCACCGGGACGGGGCGCCGGCGCGGGCCCATCTGCGCGAACGCCCGCTGCGCCAGGTCCGCCGTGTCGGCGGTCGGCAGGTAGACGCCGGCGCAGCCCGTGACTCCGTGGCCGTAGGCGGCGCCGGAGTAGACGCCGATCGCGGCGTAGAGGTCGGGGTAGTCCGCTCCGAGCATGGAGGTCTCGAAGCCGCCGGCGGACATGCCCAGGGCGTAGGTGCGGCTGGTGTCGACGTTCCAGGTGCCCGCCACGGCGCGGGTCATGCCAGCGATGGCGGCGGCGTCGCCGTGGTCGCGGGTCTCGCCCTGCGGGTCGGTGGTGGCGCGCCAGCAGCGGCCGTTGAGGAGGCGGTCGTAGGCGTCCCCGTCGGGGTAGAGGACGAGGGCGTGCTGCTGCTCGGCGACCTCGTTGAAAGCGCTGGACTGCGCGCGCTGGTCGGCGGTGGTGTTGCAGCCGTGAAGCACGACGACCAGCGGTGACGGCGTCCCGGGGTCGTAGCCGGAGGGGACGTAGAGGCTGTAGTCGTAGGCGTCGCCGGCGGAGTCGTAGCTCCGGTGGAGGTAGCCGCCGGGCCCGGGGAAGGCGGACGCGGTGGTCGCGGCGGACGACGCGGACGCGGTCGGGGCGGGCAGGAGCAGGCCGGTGGCGGTGAGCAGCAGGGCCAGCAGGCGGGCGGGGCCGGGTTTCACGCGGTCTCCTTCGGGGCGGAGGGGGCTCAGCGGAGGGCGGCGCGGCGGTCGAGTTCCCGCTGGAGGCGGCGGACGTCGTCGGACCAGGGGCGGTGCAGCAGGGTGAGGAGCAGGCTGTTGGCGAGCATGAGGCCGACGAGGACGGTGAGGAAGACCGGGCGGAGCCCGAAGGCTTCGCCGGCCAGGCCCGCGCCGAGGGTGAAGGCGGCCCAGGCGAGGGCCTCGGCGACGGAGACGTAGACGGTGAAGGCGGCGTCGCGCAGTTCCGGCGGGACGACGGCCAGCACCATGGGGCGGTTGATGCCGGGGTTGACGCCCTGGGTGGTGCCCATGAGCAGGAAGAACAGGGCGTGGGGGCCGATGCTGCCGTAGTCGATCTGGGTGCCCAGGTAGGCGAGGACGGCGAAGGCGATCTGGGCGCCCTGGAGGGCGGCCGGCAGGCCGTGGCGGGGGCTGCGGCGGTCGGCCCAGTCGGAGAGGAAGCCCCCGAGGGCGGTGCCCAGGACGTAGCCCAGGCCCAGTGGCAGCAGGACGACGGCGGCCTTCGCGGTGGTGAATCCGAAGACGTCGACGAGGTAGACGACCGCGAAGGAGCCGAGGAGGAGGTGTCCGGACAGCAGCCGGGAGGCGACCAGGACGGCGAAGGTGCGGATACGCAGCAGGGAGAGCAGCGCGGCGCGGTCGAGCGTGGGCAGGGCGGCCGCGGGTGTGCCGGTGCGCCCGGCGAGCTGCGGTTCGGCGGCGCCGCGGCCCGGGTCGCGGAAGAACAGCAGGAGGAGCAGGCCGAAGAGGACGTTGAGGGTGCCGATGGTCCAGAAGCCCCAGCGCCAGCCGTCCTCGAAGCCCGAGAGTTGGCCGATGAGCGGGCCGAGGGCGGACCCCGCCAGGGCGAGTCCGCCGTAGAGGGCGCCGGTGGCGCGGCCGCGGGAGGGGCCCGGGAACAGGTCGCCGAGGATGCTCGGTACCAGGGGCTGGGCGGCGGCGTATCCGGCGGCCAGGATCGTGGTGAGCAGCAGCAGTTGGGTGAAGTCCCGGGCGAAGCCGGCGGCGATTCCCCAGACGCCCCAGAATCCGGTGGCCAGGACGAGGACGTTCTTGCGGGACCAGCGGTGCGCGGCCCAGGCCCACAGCGGTCCGGCGACGACGGCGACGAGCTTGCCGGTGGCGGTGAGGACGCCCAGGGAGCCGAGGGTGAGGCCGAGGGACTGCCGGATCACCGGGAACAGGCCGCTGATCAGGCCGGCTTCGGAGCCGTCGACGAGCATTGCGCCGCCGAGGAGGGAGAGTTGGCGCCAGCGTCCCCGTCCGTTTCCCCCTTCGTGTCCCCGTCCCTGCCCTTGTTCCTGTCCTTGTTCCTGTCCCCGGACGGGGGATGGCGGTTCCGGTTCGGCGTCGGTCGGGGCGGTCGGTCTCAGGTCGGTATGCTCGGGCACAGGTCACTCCCGCGGGTCACGTGGTTCATGTGAAGGGACGGCGCGCCGGGGAGCGACGACCGGTGGCGGGGTGGCCGCCCCGCCACCGGTCATGCCACGTCCCCGTCCGGCGGTTGGCGGCGGAGGCCGGATTTCGGGCAGCAGGGGTCAGAGCTCGGCCAGTTCGCGGGCGACGGCGTGCAGCGCCGGGGCGTCGAGCTGCCCGCCCACGACGGCGGCCAGGTCGAGCAGCGGGAGTCCGCCGAGGAACTGGAGGAACTCCGAGTCGACGATGCCGGGCAGGTGCTTGCGCAGGACCTCGACCGCGACGGGGTCGGCGATCAGCGCGAGGACGGGCGTGCGCACCGAGAGCCGGCCGGCGGGGAAGTCCTGGGCACGGGGGAACGGCCGGGTGGCGTCGCGCGCCTGGTCGCGCTGGGCGCGGACCAGCAGGTGTTCGTCCGAGACCGGTCCCTCGGCGGGGAGCCCGAGGCGTTCGTACTGGCTCGGCGGCGCGTCGTTGGCGCGCATCAGGTCGACCAGCAGCCCGGCCATCCGCAGCTCGGCCGCGTCGTCGACGACGGGGGAGAGCTGGTCGGGGTCGGTCTCCAGGTCGAACAGGAGGGTGCCGTGCTGGTACGGGTTGAGCAGGGAGCGGCCCGGGGTGCGCAGCGTCCGGACGCCCTTGGTGAAGCTGAAGGGCTCGGCCAGTTCGAGGTCCTTCAGTTCGGCGGGGGTGAACCGGCCGCGCATGCGGGTGGGCATCAGGGTGTGCTCCAGCAGGGGCTGGTTGTCCGGGTTCACGGGTGCCCGCAGGTAGACCCAGCGGCCGTCGGTGACGTTGACGTGGCCGCCGTGGGCGCCGAACAGGCCGGCCTCGCGGACCGGGGTGTCGGCGGCGACGGGCAGCGGGTGGCCCTGCATGTCCGCGGGCCGCTCCACACCGAAGAAGTCCAGCAGGGTGGGCGCGAGGTCGATGGTCTGCACCAGGGCGCCGCGGCGCTCGCCGGCGCGGCCGGCGCGCGGGTCCCAGACGAACAGCGGGAGGTGGACGAGTTCGTTGTACCAGGGCTGGATGTTCTTGCCCCACCAGCCCTTCTCGCCGAGCAGCAGGCCGTGGTCGGTGTTGACGATCAGCAGGGTGTCGTCCCACAGGGCGAGTTCGTCCATCAGGTCGAGCACCCGGCCGAGCGAGTGGTCGCACATGGACAGCAGCGCCGCGTACTCGTTGCGGGCGTGGGCGACCTGGTCGTCGCTCTCCACCACCCGTTTGTAGTCGGGCCAGTCGAAGTGCGGGCCGTCGTAGTCGTGCGGGTAGAGGTCCTTGTAGCGCTGGTGGGAGAAGAAGGGTTCGTGCGGGTCGAAGGTCTCGATCTGCACGAACCAGCGGTCGGCGTCCCGGTTGGTGCGGACGAACTCGACGCCCGCGTCGAAGGTGAGCGTCTGGGGGTGCTCGGCCTCGGTGGGCAGGTACCGCCGGTTGATCCAGTCCTGGCGGTGGGTCGCGAACCGCAGCCGCTTCAGGTCCTCGGGGATCTCCGGGTCGGCCACCTGTCCCTTCCACGGGTCGCCCTCCTGGCCGCGGAAGAACTCCCAGGTGGTGTACCGGCCGTGGTAGGTGGCGCCGCCGTCCTCCCAGTAGTGGGGGTGGTCGCTGGCCAGGTGGGTGTGGACGCCGTGCTGCTTGAGCAGCTCGGGCATGGAGTCGTCGAACGGCTCCAGCGGCCCCCAGCCGCGGTGCAGGAAGTTGTGGCGGCCCGTGTGGATCTCGCGGCGGGCCGGCATGCAGGGCAGCGAGCCGGCCCACGCGTTGTCGAAGGTGACCGAACGCTCCGCGAGGCGCCGGAAGTTGGGGGCGTGGGTCCAGTCACCCCCGTACGGCGGCAGCAGGTGCCGGTTGAGGCTGTCGAACATCACCATGATCGCCTTCATCGGGCGTCTCCCTCCGTCGCGGCGGCCGTGTCCTGGGCCTGCCGCTCCTCCAGCCTGGTCAGCATTCCTTCCAGCCAGTCGACCCAGCGGTCCACCGAGGCGGCGCCGAAGCGGTGCAGTTCCTCGGCGACGTCACGGGCCAGCTGCTGGTCGAGTTCGGGCAGCGGGTCGGTGAAGCGCAGGCTCCGGTCCCGGCCGCGGTTGCGGGCGATCTGGGCGCGCCGGAAGTCCAGCTCGGTGCGCAGCAGCCGGATCGCCGCCTGACGGTCCAGCGGCGCCGCGAAGGCGAAGCGGGCCAGGAAGTCCGCGTCCTGGAAGCGGCTCGGCGGGTCGTACGGGGAACGCACCCAGTCCAGCAGCGCCTCCCGCCCGACCGGGGTCAGCCGGTAGACCTTCGCGTCCGGGCGGCCCTCGCGGGGGTCCACCTGGTAGTCGACCCAGCCGTCCACGACCATCCGCCCCAACAGCCGGTAGATCTGGCTGTGGTGGGCCCGCGACCGCAGGAACTGGCCCTCGGTCTCCACCCACTTGCGCAGGTCGTACCCGCTGAGCGGGCGGCCGGCCAGCAGCGCGAGCAACACGTACTCGAAGCGCAACTCCATCTCCCCTATGTGCATGGTGTCCTATGTGCAGAGTGCTCTAGCCGATGGGGAAGGACAACGCCTTCGGCGGTCCCGCCATCAGCTGTTCACGGGAGTTCACGCAGCCGCAGTACCGGGCGGGATCGGGGGGCGTCGGTTCCGCCCGGCAGCTCGAAACGGGGGCCGCCCGTCGCGGTACGCCGGGTGCGCCAGCCCCACGAGGCGCCGAGGTGCGGCGCCCTTCGACACGGTTCGGGCCCGCGTTCGTCGGCGATTTGGGATCATGAGGACATGAACACAGGGGTGGGGGAGAACGCGGAGCTCGCACGCAGAGCACGCGAGTTCGAACGGGAGCCGATCCGGGAGCTGCTCCCCGAGGTGCGCGCGCAACAGGAGCGCGTGCGCGAGGAGTTCCCCCTCGCCCGGTGGCCGGACCTGCCCCTGGTGCAGTACGCCCTGGGCCTCAACGGCAGCCAGGGGACCTTCTGCCGGCTGCTGGAGTACGGGACCGACGCGCTCGGCAGCATTCGGGGCGGCAGCGCCGCCAAGCACATCATCTACCGGCACAACAGCGGCCAATGGCGCTACCCGTCGCGACTGCGGCACCTCGACCACCACGGGGCGTGGGGTGTCATCCGATCGGAGTTCGACGAGGCACTCCGGCTGGCCGGCGCCCGCGACTACCGGGGCATCGACGACCTGGAGGTGCTGGCCTTCGGACCGGCCCTGGTGACCAAGGCGTTGTCGATCTACTTCCCGGACGACTACCTGCCGATCTTCTCCGCCTCGCACGTACGGCACTTCGCCGCTCTGCTCGGCGCGCCCGAACTCCTCAAGGCCTCCAGCGTCCGGACCTGGCGGGCCAACCGTGTCCTGTACGACCTGATCCGCCGCAGCCGGCTCTTCGAGGGCTGGCACCCGCACGAGGTCATGCACTTCCTCTACGCCGAATACGACCCCCGGATCGTCGACGGGGACGTGTGGAAGATCGCCCCCGGCGACGGTGCCCGTTTCTGGGACGACTGCCGCGAGAACGGCCACATCTGCGTGGCCTGGGACGAGGTCGGAGACCTCGGGCAGTACGAGAGCGACCGCGAACTGAAGTACACCCTGGACCGGACCCGGCCCGACCCGCGCGGCGGGAACCTCCGTCTGGCCCGGCACCTGCTCGGCTTCCGGGACCTGGAGGCCGGCGAGCAGATCATCGCCAACAACGGCAAGTCCGAGGTACTCGCCCTCGGCACCGTCACCGGTGGCTACACCTACGACCACTCCCGCCCGATGTTCCGTCATCTGGTGGCCGTCGACTGGGACACCTCCTACGCCCAGCACCTCGACGCCCCCGTCCAGGCGTGGCAGCAGACCTTCGCCAAGGTCCCCGACCGGCTGCTGCGCCAGATCCGCGCGGCCCGCACCCCCGGCCGGGAACCGGCCGGCCCGCAACGACCGACCACCGACAGGCCCGCCTGCACACCGATCGCCGAGGCGCCCGCCGCGGTGCGCCAGATCGTCGACGCGCTGGAACACAAGGGCCAGGTGATCCTCCAGGGCCCGCCCGGCACCGGCAAGACCCGGCTCGCCCTCAGCACGGCCCTGGCCCTGGCCGGGCGGGCCGACCTGATCGACGCGGACCCGGCCGAGCGCGCCGCCGCGCTCGCCGAACTCCTGACCGTGTCCGACAAGGGCGAGCCCGGCCGGTTGACCATGGTGACCTTCCACGCCTCGTACGGTTACGAGGACTTCGTCGAAGGGTTCAAACCCGACCCGGACCCCAAGGGCGCCGGACTGCGACTCGAACTCCGGACGGGGCTGTTCCGGCGGGTGTGCGAAGCGGCGGCGGCCGCGCCCGAGGAGACCTTCCTCCTGGTCATCGACGAGATCAACCGCGGCGACCTCCCCCGGATCCTCGGCGAACTGATCACCCTGCTGGAACTCGACAAGCGGGGAATCCCCCTCACCCTGCCGATCAGCGGGAAACAACAGGCCGTCCCCAAGAACGTCCGCATCATCGGCACCATGAACACCGCCGACCGCAGCATCGGCCACCTCGACGCCGCGATCCGACGCCGGTTCGCCACCATCGACGTGCCGCCCGACCTCGAAGCCGTCGACGGCGAAGTCGGCGGCCTCGACCTCGCCGAATTCCTGCAGAGCCTCAACGCCCGTCTGTACCGCGCCTTCGGCCCGGACCAGGTGATCGGCCAAGCCGCACTCCTGCGCGACGACCGCCCGCTGGCCACGGCCGAGGAACTCGCCACCGCCTTCCGCCACGACATCGTCCCGCTGGTGGACGACCACTGCCTGGGCCGCCCCGAACTGCTGCAGGAGATCCTCGGCACCCTCGTCGACCCCGCCACCGGCCGGATCGCCTGGAGCAGCCCCGCAGACCTGCCCCAACTGCTGGCGACCGAGTTCACCGGTGCCGACCCTGACGACAACCTCGATGACTGAACGGCGCACCGACCCGCCCGAGGTGAAGGTCGAGGAACACGGCACCGCCCTCCTGCGGGAGGACCAGCTCACCGACAAGGACGTCCGCCTGCTGAAACACCTCCAGGGCAAAGGCAGACTCACCCTCCAACGCACCCGACACGGATGGCGGCTGCGTACCCACTCGGTCACCGGCGTACTGCTCCTCGACGGCGTCCGGCTCACCCTGCGTCCCAAACTCCCCATCGCCGGCGAGCAGCTCATCACCTGGCTCTGCTACGCCAACGGCGTGCCGGTGCCGCACGAACCGACACTCCGCCGCTGGCGCACCAGCAGCACCGGCTACGCCGACGTCGTGCTGCCCGCCCTCCTGGCGGAGTGCCAGACCCTCCTGCGCCGCGGACTCAACCGCGGCTACCAGCAGACCGAGCGAGTCGAGCCGACCCTTCGCGGACGGCTGGACATCCACCGGCAGATCGTCCGCCGCTACGGCGCGGTCGACCGCCTGCACGTACGGACCTTCGAGCGGGACCTGGCGATCTGGGAGAACCAGATCTGCGGCGCCGCCCTGGCCGCGGCCGTCCCGCTCGCGGCTGGCAGGCCGGCGCTGGCCGGCGAGCTGGAGACCGCCGCCGCGCGGTTCCCCCGCCCACACCTCGGAGCCACCGTGACCAGACTGCTGCGCCGGGCGCGCTACACCCGGCTGAACGAGCACTACCGGGCGGCGCACGTCTGGTCGGCGCTGGTCCTCGGCGGTGGCGGCGTGAGCGACCTGCTGGCCCACCGCGGCACCCACGCCGGGAGCGTGCTGCTGCACCTCGACCGGCTCTGGGAATTGGTCGTCCGGCGGATGGCCGCCGACGCCGCCCACACCGTGGACGGACGCCTCGCCCGGCCCGAAGAGGGCCGCATCCAGACCTTCGGCGGACTCGGCCGCAGCGACCCCTCCTTCCGGCCCGACACCCTTCTCGCCTTCGACAACACCCCCGAGACCCGCTTCCTCACCATCGACGCGAAACACAAAGCCCTCCAGAGCGCCGACGTCGGCGCCCCCGACCGCCACCAACTCCTGACCTACATCGCCGGATACACCACCCCGGCGGCCCCGACCGCCGTGATCGTCCACCCCGCCCACGACGGCTCGTCCCACCGCACCCTGCGCATCCAGGGCCCCCGCGGCCTCCTCGGTGTCATCGACGTCCTCGGCCTCGACACCCGCCTGCCGCCACGCCAGGCCGCCGAGCCCCTGCGCACCCTGATCGCCGACTTCGCCGCCGGCACCCTGTAGCAAGGGGTCTGTACACGGAGGAGGAGCGGCGCTGTTCCGTCGTCGGCGGAAGCGACGGACGGCGGGTCACCGTCCCGGTCAAGTCGCCGCGGCAGGCCGTCGTCCCCGGTCGAGCAGGAGGCATGAACGCCCAGCTATCACGAGCCTGGCGTTTCTGCCCAGCTCAGGGGCATGATCGACCACCCGGGGTCAGCAGAAGGTCAGCAGGATTCCCGAAGGTACCAGCCAGATGGCGACCACAGGCCTGCTGAGCACCTGTGGCGGCGTCGAGTGGGTCTGGTTGGTACCCCTTGGAGGTGTGACGACGGTAGGCAGGGATCAGCGTGCAGACCTTGTCCTTGCGGCTGTTACTCCTCAGAGGGAGTTCTGTGAGGGTCTGAGCGTTTGTCCGTTGTTCCGAAGTCGGCTTCCATCCAGAAGGGTTGACGTCTGGCGGAGATGCGGTCTGCTGTGGGCATGGGCGAGCGCAGGGCCTACCCGAGCGACCTGTCGGATGAGGCGTGGGAGCTGATCCGGCCGGTCATCACGGCCTGGAAGGGACGCCACCAATCGGTCAGCGGGCACCAGGGGCGGTACGACATGCGGGAGATTCTCAACGCGATCCTTTACCAGGCCCGCACCGGCTGCCAGTGGCGCTACCTGCCACATGATCTCCCGCCGCCCAGCGCCGTCTACTACTACTTCGGCACGTGGCGCGACGACGGGACCACCGAAACCATCCACGACCTGTTGCGCTGGCAGGTCCGCGAGAGCCGGAAGCGGCACGAGGATCCCACCGCCCTGGTCCTGGACTCCCAGACGGTACGGGCCTCGACGAACGCGCCCAAGGAGACGACCGGACTGGACCCGGGAAAGAAGAGTCCGGGCCGCAAGCGGGGTATCGCCACCGACGTGCTCGGCCTGATCATCGCCGCTGTCGTGGTCGCGGCCAGCGTCCACGACAACGCGATCGGAATCAGCCTGCTGGACAAGGTCGTCCACGCCGTGCCCACGGTGACGAAGGCATGGGTGTTTCTACCCCTCGAAGGGGCGACGAGGGCCATCCTCGTGCGGGCTGGCCTGCTGGAGTACTGGTTGGTGCCCCTCCAAGGGGCGATGAGGGGGGTGGGGGCCGCGGGCCGATGACCTGGCCGACACGTTCAAGTTGCTACCCCTCGGAGGGGCGTGGCGGCACATCCGTCGGTCCAGCGGCATTTACGACCTGGTGAGTGATAGCGGCGGCGATGTGACCAGCAATGTAATAGGCGGCATGATCTGACGACGTGATGATCACGGTGAACCGTGCCCTCCTCGGCCACCGGGTGCTGACCGGAATCTCGCGCCGGCACCTGGCGGAGCTCATCGCCGAGCTCGCGTCTCCCTGGCAGGCCGAGGTTGAGGGGCGGCGGCATGTCGCCCGTGGTGGAGTGCGTCGACGGGCCGTCGGAGCGGGTGCCCGGCACCGGCTCGTGTTCGTCGACCGGGTGACCGCTACGCTCATCCACCTGCGCCACGACCTGCCGCACTCGGTCCTGGCCCTGCTGTTCGGTGTCGACCGCTCCACGATCAGCCGGGCTGTCGGCGAGGTCAGAGGCCTGCTCGCCACCCGCGGCTTCGCGGTGCCCGACCGGCCCGGGATACGGCTGCGGACTCTCGCGGACGTCTTCGCCTACGCGCAGGCCGAGGGCGTCGTGCTGCGACTGGATGCCACCGAGGTCCAGGTCCGCCGCCCGACCCCGCACCGCGGGGGGCGTCGGGCCTACGTTTCCGGCAAGAAGAAGCAGAACACGATGAAGGCCACCGTCGTCGCCGACGCGAAGGGCCGCACCCTTTGGGCCGGGAACCTCCGCCCCGGACGCATACACGACACCACCGCGATAAGGGGCGAAGGCATCGACGATCTCTTCCGCCAGTTCCCCAGAGTCCAAGTTCTTCTCGACGACGGCTACTTGGGTCTCCGAAGGGACCATCCCGGCAAGGCCGTCACACCGCCCAAGAAGCCGAACAAGATTGCCGCGCCTGAAGTCCACGAGGCTCGAGAACAGGCTCGCCATGAGCACTCGTTTCAGCGCATTCCCGTTGAGCACGCCCTCGCCGACCACAAGCGCTGGAAGGGCCTGGCCCGCTGGACCCACCGCCGCGACACCCTCCCGGCAACCTACCTCGCCGTCGCCGGCCTCGTCTCCGACCGCACCGCCGCCGTCTGACCAACGGCCCCGCTCAGGCCGTCACATCGCCGCCGCTATCACGCACCAGGTCGTAAGCGTCAGAGGTAGCCGAACACCAGGAGCAGGGTCAGTGCAGCGGTGTCGGCGCTTCTGTACCAGCGGGCCGCTTGGGTGAAGGAGTGGGCAGGCGGGGGTTGGTTCTTGGTGCAGTAGGGGGGTGGGACGTTGTCAGGGGCGGACGGGGAGCGCGAGCCGTTCGATGCGGGTGGCCAGGTCGGGGTCACTCTCGGTGCGGCCGAGGCGGCATGTTGTGGTGGTGCGCACCGCGGTGGCCTTGACGCCGCGCATGCTCATGCACAGGTGCTCGCCGGTGGTGAAGACGGCGACGTCGTCGGTGGCGGCGGCCTTGGCGAGGTCGTGGGCGACGTCGTGCGTGATGCGTTCCTGGAGCTGGAGGGCGTGGGTGTGGGCCTCCAGGTGCCGTACCAGCTTGGACAGGCCGAGGACGGCGGTGTCCGGTACGTAGGCGATGGAGACGTCGAGGCGGAAGGGGAGCAGGTGGTGCTCGCAGACGCTCCACGCCTCGATGCCGGTCAGCAGGACGAAGTCACCGTACCGGCCCTCCTGGGCGAAGCTGGTGTCGAGTCGGCCGGGGTCGTGGTCGAGGAACTCGCCCCACCAGTCGGCGAAGCGGCGGGGTGTGTCCTGGAGGCCGTCGCGGTCGGGGTCTTCGCCGAGGGCGAGCAGCAGCTCGCGGGTCAGCTCCTGGACGCGCAGGCGGTCGACCAGGTGTCGGCGCTGGGCTTGTACGGGTATGGACGTCATGGTCATCCCTTGGCGGTGAGTTGACGAGAGTGGGCCGCAGGAGTGCGGCAGTTCAGAGGTGGGTGGCGCTGGGCACGCAACCGAGGATCGGCACGGTGGTGAACGCTTCCGCGTACCGGGTGCCGATGCGGGCGCCCCAGAGCCGGCCGAGGGTCTCGGCCATGGGACCGAAGTGCTGCTCGATCGGCTGACTCGCGTGCTCGCGCAGCGCGGCCATCTTGGTGTCGAAGGTCGCGGTGGCGTCCACGATCACGTCGGCGCGCACCGGGCCGTCGAGGGTGAGCGAGTTGTAGGTGTCGCAGGTGTAGAGGCGGCTCGGCCGGCCGGTGGCGATCCGCGGCTCGGGGACGGCCGCGAGCACGGCCGCGGCGACGGCCCGGTGCTCAGGGTGGACGTCGTTGAGCGGGTGGGTGATGACTGCCTCCAGCAGCACTTGCTGCATGGTGGCGTGGTCGAGCCGGGGCACTTGGCGTAGTTCGGCGCCGAGGACGGTGGCGCCTTTGCAGGCCTCGGCGTCGCGGAGTTCGTCGCGGTGCGGGACGACGATGGTGACGGCGGCGCACCGGGCGTGGAGGGCGAGGGTGGCGCCGGCCCACAGTTCGGCGTCGTCGGGGTGTGCGAAGGCGGCCAGGAGCGAGCCGGGCACGGCACTGCTCACCACAGCCCCAGCTTCTCGATGACGTCGGCGGGCTTCGGCAGCTGGGGGCTGGCCTCGCCGCAGAGGACGATGGGAACGTCCAGGTCGCGGCGCAGCGTGATCATCGCTTCCCAGCGCAGCACGTCGGCCCAGGCGGTGGTGATCGCGGCGCCCTTGGCACCGGTAAGCCGACCGGAGCTGGGCAGGTCGCGCAGTGGCATGCCATCGCGCAGCAGGGCGGCGGCGACCTTCGGGCCGACGCCGCGGACCCCGGGGATGTTGTCGGACTTGTCACCGGTCAGGGCACGGAAGGCCGGCCACTGGGTGGGGGTGACGCCGTAGCGGGTGTGGACCTCGTCGGCGGTGATGATCCGCTGGGAGGACTTCCGGGAGCGGTTGAGGATGCGCACGCGGTCGTCGAGGAGCTGGTAGAAGTCCATGTCCCGCGACATGACCAGGACCGGCCGGGAGGCGGCGGCCCGGGTGGCGAGGGTGGCGATGACGTCGTCGGCCTCGGCGTTGCCGATCTCGACCCACCGGATCCCGTGCGCGTCCAGGCCGTCCTTCACCGGGGCGAGGAACTGCAGCGGCTTGAGGGCCTCCGGTGTCGCCTCCCGGTTCGCCTTGTACTCCTGGTCGGCGGCGACGCGCTCGGCCGTGCCGTGCTCGCCGTCGAAGACGACCAGGACCTCGGGCTGTGCGACGTCGAGGTCGTCGCGGACCGTGGCGCGCAGCAGGGCGAAGAAGGCGAACAGGCCGGTCAGTTCGCGGGTCTTGTCGCGGGAGAAGATCGGGGCGGGGAAGCCGAAGGTGCCGGCCCACAGAAGGTTGAATCCGTCGACGAGCAGCAACGGAGCTGGGGTTGCAGGGTTTTCGGGCATCACGACACCGCCTCCAGGAAGAAGTCAGCGATTCGGCGCGGCTCGAACTCGGCCGCTCTCCGATACACGGTCTGTGTAGTCGCGGCGTACAGTATGTCATCTTCCAGCAGGGTTTGTGCCGCCTTGTGGAGAGCGGTCGGGCCGTCGTCGTGGTCGACGAGGAGGTGGTCAGCGTCGCCGGTCGGGCTGATCAGGGCGGGCAGGTTGCCGACCCGGTAGGCGACGACCGGGGTGCCGACGCTCATGGCCTCCAGTGCGACCAGGCCGAAGGTCTCCTTGTGGCTGGGCACAATGACCACCGCCGCGCCGGCGAGCCAGGGAAGAACCTCGTCCCAGGCCAGCGTCCCGCGCAGACGGACGTTCGGGGTTCGGGTGGCTGCCTTCCTGCAGGCGTGGAGGAGCGCGGACTGGGACCCCGTACTGTCCTCGAACCCCGCTTCGGCGAGGGCTACTTCGAGGGGCCGGTCCCAGCCGGAGGCGGCCTCCAGCAGGTCGAGTACGCCCTTCTCCGGCCCGAGCCGCGCGAGGACGCGCACCGGGCCGCTGCGGCGCAGCTGCTCGCGGAGCTCCGGTGCTGGTGGGGCCACGGCGGGGTCGGGCATGAGTGGGTTGGGGACGACGCGGAGGTTGCGCGGGCCCCAGCCGGCCAGCTCGTCGCGCACGACGGCGGAGGGCACGAGGACGTGGGTGGCGCGGGCGAGGGCCGGCCCGGCGTCGAGGGTGTGCGGCTTGACGTGGGCGGCGAGCGCCCGGCGGACGTGACCGGGGATGTCGCCGCGCAGGCGGCCGAGGCCCCACAGTGCGTCGGTGAACAGGACGGTGTCGATGCGGTGTTCGGTGATCAGGTCCCGGATCTGGCGGGTCAGCCTGGTGTCCTGGTAGGTGACGGCGCGGCGCAGCACGTCGTCATCGCACGGGAACTGCACGTCGTCGA
This sequence comes from Kitasatospora sp. NPDC056783, assembly GCF_042789895.1. Lineage (NCBI taxonomy): Bacteria > Bacillati > Actinomycetota > Actinomycetes > Kitasatosporales > Streptomycetaceae > Kitasatospora > Kitasatospora sp. NPDC056783. Next base: position 18,984 of record NZ_JBHUAF010000002.1, on the reverse strand, counting down.
GGCGCAATCGGGCGATGGTGACGCCGGGGAGGCCGGGGCCTTCGGGCTGAGGTGCGGCGGTGGCGATGATGGGCCGGTGGCCGTTTCGGGAGAGGCCGAGGGCCAGCGCGGCCGTCGCGCGTTCGATGCCGGCCGGGGCGTCAGGGGTCCAGGAGACGAGGACCAGCAGGACGCCGCGGGAGGAGGGCTGAGTGATCACCGGGCGCTCACCCACTTCAGGGCGGATACGGGTTGGGTCTGGCCGCTGTGCGGTGTCTCCCAGGGGAAGACGACCCAGTCGTCGACGGTCCAGGCCCACCGGTCGGGGGTCTGCGTGCACCCGCGGTTGCGGAAGAGTGCCGCCGTCATGATCTCGGCGGAGTAGTCGAGCCGGTCGTTCAGCGCATTGCTGACGGCGGTGAACGTCGCTCCGGTGCCGGCGATGTCGTCCACGAGGAGCACTGTCCCGGACAGGCGTCCGGGCAGGGAGTTGGCGAGCTGGACCTCGACGTCGCCGGTGGCCTGCTGGAACGGGGCGTCGCTCGTGTTGTGCTTGGCGGCGACGGTGTGGAAGGGCACTTTGAGGTAGTCGGCCATGAGGCGGGCCGGTTTGATCCCGCCGGAGGCGATGCCGATCACACAGGTCACGTCCGGGTCGATCCCGATGACGGACTCGGCGATCATCCGGGCCGCGTCGAAGCACTGGTAGTGCGTCGGCGCGTACGGGACGCGCTGGGCGAAGACCCGCCTGCCGGTGTGCGAGGAGCTGGTCACGAGGAACTCCCGGAAATGGGCGGGCGCAGGTCGGCCGGGCCGGTGACGGGGACGAATGCGGAGATGCCGGTGGCACCCCGGGTGTTGCGCCAGGCGTAGCCGTCGGCGCGCAGGACGGTGAAGCCGCCCGCGCTGGCTCGGGTGCGCAGCCGGACCCGGACGCCGTCGGGGACGGCGAGTGGGCCGACGATCTCTTGGGCCTGCTCGTCGGTGAGCATCTGCTCGGCGGCGAGCGCGGCGCCGTCGCCGATGGGGAGCATCTGGAGGAAGGTCACCCCGCCGGCGCCGAGTTGGGCGGCACGGTCCAGCAGTTCCTGGGCCTCGTGCTGGTTCGACTGCATGAGGACCATTTGGAGCTGCACGAACAGGCCTGCGTCGACGGCGGCGCGGATTCCAGCGCGGGCGCGCCGGTAGCTGTCCTGGCCGCGCCAGCGGTCGTGGGTGGCCTCGGTGGCGCCGTCGAGAGAGACGCGGATCGCGTCGAGAGCGTCGGCGAGCTCCTCGGCACGGCGGGTGAGGTGCCAGCCGTTGGTGGTGCAGCTGACCACGCTGGTGCCCTGGCGGCGGACCGCGCGGGCGAGCTCGGGCAGGTCGCGCAGCAGCAGCGGCTCGCCGCCCGAGATGTCCACGCCCAGCACCCCCGAGGCGGCGATGTGGCCGGCGAGGACGCGCCGCTCCGCCGCGGTGGACTCGCGCACGCTCTTGTCGTCGAGGCACTGCGGGCAGTCCAGGTTGCAGCGCACGATCGGGGACCAGCACATGCTCAGCGGGTATTCGAGCGCGAGCGTCGAGGGATCCGCCTCGGGCCAGGCGGCCACCTGCTGGTCGTCCAAGGCGACGCAGCCGGCGGGCAGCGGCTGGGGTGGCAGGTGGTTGGTGCCGACCGCGGGGTCGTGCACGACGGTGGTGCCGCCGACGGTGGCGGCGGCGAAAGCGCGGATCATCGGGTGATCACCTCGGCGTCGGTCATGTGCTTGTCAGCGGCGGTGGCGAAGGCGCGACCAAGCCCGGCGGGCGCGGGCAGCGTGAGCAGGTGGCGGTAGCGGGCGAGCGTCGCGGGCCAGGAGGCGAGCTTGGCCTGCCACTGGGCGGCGGCGTCCGGCGGGTCGAGGTGGAAGCCCACGGCCTGACGCAGCGGGACCACGAGGCAGCCGGAGGCGATCAGGGCCGCGCCGAGGTGGGTGTCCTCCATGCCCCAGCCCAGCGCCCCGAACTCCTCGTCGAAGCCGCCGACGTCGACCAGTTGCTCGCGCGGAACGGCCAGCAGCGCGGTGACGACCATCCGCGGCAGGTCCCAGTCGTAGTAGGACCGGCCGTACCCGAGGGTCTGGAAGTCGTTGGTGGCATCCAGCGGGCGCCCGTCCACCGCGTCGCTGAGTGTGAGGCCGGAGTAGGGCAGGACCTTGCCCACCGGGGGTTTCCAGGTGACGCGGTGGTCGGCACCGAGGAGCGGCGGCGCCTTGGGCAGCAGCGGCTCGCCGCAGGGAGACGCCTGGTAGGTGACGTTGTGCCGGAACCCGGTCAGCACGGTGTCGGCCGCGGCGCGCACGGCGACATCGGCGAACACGTGCGGCGGCAGCACCATGTCCGCGTCGACGAACAGGACGGTCGGCGCCTGGGCGATTCGGGCACCGGCGTTGCGCGCCGCCGCCGAGCCGCGCCGCCCGGCCAGGCGCACCGCGGTGGTGACCACCGGGTGGCGGCGGGCGATCTCGAACGTCGCGTCCGTGGAGGCATCGTCCACGAGGATCACCTCCACATCGGCCGCGTGCTGCTGCGCGCCGAGCGCGTTCAGCACCGTCGGCAGGGCGTAGGCGGTGTTGCGGGCCGGGATCACGACCGACATCGTCCGGCCGGCGGCGGCTTGCGCAGGGGTGGGCTGGTGCCAGTTCAGGCCGGTGCGCTCGGTGAACCCGGTGGTGAAGTACCGGTGGGCGTTGGCCTGGGTCTTGAGCGCGTCCGCGAGGCTGATGTGCATCACGGCCACCTCCATTCGTCGAGCACGGCGGCGGCCTGGGGCCAGCCGCGGGGGTCGGGGATCCAGTGCAGGACCGGTCGCTCCGGCAGGGCCAGGAGGTCGGCGAGCAGGACCAGGTAGTCGGGTTCGAGGACCAGCAGCACCCGCTGTGGAACGCCGTTGGCGGCGAAGTCGCGCCGCAGCTGCCCGTTCACGATCAGGCGCAGCCCCTCGACCCGGTCGGAGTCGAGGCGCTGGTCGTACGAGGCGATCAGGTCGTCCGCACGCACCAGGCCGAAGGCCGCGGACAGGAAGCGGATCCGGCTGCGCGCGTGCGGGTGATCGGCGAAGCGGCTGTGCAACTGCGGCGCGATGCCTCCGGCGTACCGCTCCAGGGCGGGCAGGAGGCCGACGTCCGGCGCCTTGCGACGGGAGCAGCCCGCGATCACCAGGTCGCCGATCACGCCGCCCTCACCACCCGGAAGCCGATGCCCGGCGAGCCGAGCTCGGCCGGAGCAGCGTTGAGGAACGTGCACCGGGCATACAGCAGAAGGGAGTTGTAGGAACCGCCCCGGATCACGAAGCCGCCGCCGATCGTCTTCGAGGCGGTCCACTCCCAGCAGTTGCCCGCCATGTCCCACAGCCCGGCCGGCGTCCGGCCCAGGGGGTGGGAGCTGACCGGGGTGAGCCGTCCGCAGAGGTCGCGGAGGTTGGCTCGTCCCTCGGCCGGTTCCTCGTCTCCCCACGGGTACCGTCGGCGCTCGGGCCCGGAGGCCGCCCACTCCCACTCCTTCGACAGCGGCAGCCGGCCGCCCAGGTCTGCCGCGATCCGGGCCGCCTGCGCCTGGGCTACCCCGACCAGCGGCCGGTGGTCCGGAGCGAGGCCGAGCTGGGTCGGGGTGACCGGGGTCGCCGTCCACTCCAGGTCGACCACCTTCACCGGCTTCTTCCGGTCGCCGAACAGGCAGACACCGCCCGGCACCGGCACCCAGGCGAGCCTGTGGCCGACGAGGTTCATCGTCATCGCTGCCCCCGTCATCCGGCGAGTAGGAACAGGTCTTCGGCGTTCACGCCGGCCCAGACCTTGGACTTGGCGAGGTTGGGCCGCAGCCCACAGCGCGCCAGCGCCCCGGTGATGGCTTCGAGGGCCTCTCCGGCCTGCTCGGCGCCGCCACAGAAGACGCAGTAGTTGTCCGCGAACCGCACCGTGCGCAGCCCCGCGAGCCTCGCGTCCGCCCGCGACAGCCGTAGGTTGATCAGCAGCGGCGCGAGCGCCGTGCCCGGGACGAGCGGACACGGCAACGGCTCCAGCACCCGTTCGAACAGGCGCAGGAACGAGCCGTCCGCCACGTGCTCGGCCAGCCAGTCGGTGACCTCGGCCGCGCACGACCCCTCCGACACCCGCCGCACGTCCACGTCCGCCACCCACCGGAACCCCTCCCGTAGGTGCCGGTCGGAGTCGCGCAGAGCGGTGACCCGGTTCCGCCCGGCCCGGTAGCCCGAGACCCAGTCGGCGAACGCCCGCTGTTCCAACACCGGCTCGATCGCAGACCGCATCGCCCGCTGGACGACCCGGTCCGCCACCGTCGGGATCACCGAGGGCATCGCCTTGCCGGTGTAGGTGGTGATCGCCACCTCGCGCAGGGGGCCGGGTCGCCAGGAACCCGTCCGAAGTTCCTCGGCCAGGGCCTCCAGCCGGCCGTCCATGCCCTGCCGGAACTGGGCCCAGCTCATCCCGTCGGCGCCCGGCGACCCCGCGCGGCGCATGCAGGCCCGTGCGGCGGCCTTCAGGTGCCGGGGCTCGACAAGGAAGGACATCAGCGAATGTGCGCGCACAGGACGGGAGTTGGCTATAGTAGGTCGTGCCTGGACGGCATGCAGGATCCCGCTCCCCACTGCACCGCATACTTGGCCGCTACCCAACACGCGCGGCCTCGGGGAGCTGGAACGACCGCGCCGTTCAGGCGCTTCGCTGTTCTCACCGGCCACGTTCGGCCTCCCAGAGCAGCGTGTGCAGCCGCGGCGTCAGGTTCCAGCCCCGCTCCAGTACCTTGTCCGCTAGCTCCCGCATCCTGCGCAGGACCACCGCGCTGTTCGCCCCCTCCGGCATGACCCACACCTCGGAAAGCGAGAACTCCTCTACCAGAGAGGCGACTTCGTCGAGCTGGCCGGCCTCGTGCACGACGAACTTGAACCGGGCCTTCCCGCAGGCCGCCAAGGCCTCCAGTGCCTCCGAGACGATCCGCCGGTCTCCGGGCGCGGCGAAAGCCTCCAGCTTCGGCGACACGTTGAACCCCGCGACCGACTCGACCAGCTCCGGCATCGGGACGACGGTGCCGTTCGTCTCCACCTCAACCCGGCGGCCCGACAGCAACTGCACCAGGTCGACGAGCTGGGGCTGCTGGAGCAGCGGCTCACCACCGGTGACCACCACCAGCCGCGGCGAGCGCGCCATCACCCACGCCGCCAGATCCTCGACGCCATGCCGCGTGGACACCTCCCGCGGGTCGAACCGGGACCAGTCCCACGTCTCCGGGGTGTCGCACCCCGGACAGCGGAGGTTGCACCGCGACAGCCGGACGAACAGGGACTGCTGCCCGACGCTCGGGCCCTCGCCCTGGAACGTCGGCCCGAAGCACTCCGCCACCAGCAGACCCCTGCCACCGGCGACCTCACCCCCGGACAGGCTCACCGTTCCTCCAGCACGAACTCGGCCCAGCTGCTCGCCGTTTCCGAAACCCGCACCGACGCCAGTCGGCCCGGCAGCGACGGCTCCATGTGTTCCACGAACCAGGCGGCCAGCCAGGCGGCGAGGTTCTCCGACGTCGGCGCGGCCGGCAGGACGTCGTTCAGCACCCGGTGGTCGAGCGTGCTGTCGATCAGCTTCTTCACCGGGGCGAGCTCGCCGAAGTCCGTGACGAACCCGGGCGGCACCAGCCGGTCGGCGGTGAGGACGAACACCACCGCGTAGGAGTGGCCGTGCATGCGCGCGCACTGATGCCCGTCCGGGAGGCCGGGCAGGAAGTGGGCCGCCTCGAACCGGAACGTCTTCCCGATCCGGTGCCGGCCGGAAACGACGACCCCGCTCATCGGGCCACCCCGGTCTGCGCGACGGCGTACTCGGTCGGGTCCTCGACCTCGGCGAGCACGAACGCCTCGATCCGTTCGGTGCACGTCCCGCATGTCCCGCAGTGCAGCTCGCCCCCGCGGTAGCACGACCAGGTGTCCGCGAACGGCACACCGACCTGGTCGGCGACCCTCACGATGTCCGCCTTCGTCTGGTCGATGAACGGCGCCAGCAGCCGGAAACCCTCGGCGATGAACCCCTCGTTGCCGACCCGAGCCACCTCGCCGAACACGTCGAAGAACTCGGTGCGGCAGTCCGGGTAGACGGCGTGGTCGCCGGCGTGGGCACCGAACGCCACCGCGTCCGCCCCCGCGGCGACCGCCGCACCGACAGCGACCGAGAGCATGATCGCGTTCCGGTTCGGCACCACAGTGCTGCGCATGCTCTCGGCGGTGTAGTGGCCGTCGGGCACTTCGACAGCCGGGTCCGTCAGTGCCGAGCCCGACAGCAGGCGGCCGAGACCGCTCAGGTCCACCATCTCGTGGCGGGCGTTCAGGCGGCCGGCGGCCTGCTGGGCGAAGTCGAGCTCCTTCCGGTGCCGCTGCCCGTAGTCGAAGGAGAGCAGCGTGAGCCGACTTCCGTTATCGGCGAGCCAGTAGGCGACGGTGGTGCTGTCCAGCCCACCGGAGGCGATCACCACCGCGTGCTGCGGGGGAGCGTGTTCAGTCATCTCCATACGTCTTCCTTGTAGTCCTCCGCTGTCGGAGGTCGGAGTGAGTCCGGTCGTCGTCCGTGACGGGCCGGCGGATTGGCCTCCAGCGCTCGGACGGACTCAAACCGGTGTGGACGCGAGCATCTCGCCCCTGACGATCCGAGGCGGAGCCGCTGTACTGGCCACGGAGGTCGGGGACGACCCATGTGCGACCTCGTGGTGACCCAGCTGCTGGTTGAGGAGCACCCCCAAGAGGGTCATCGCGAGGGCGCTGCCCAGCAGCCATAAGGTCCACATCGAGGCCTCCACAAGGTCGCCGACCTCTGTCTCCCGGACGCGGTCGGCCGTGCCGGGCTGTGGTTGGCGTGAGTTCGCGGTCGGCACGTGCACGGGATGGCTGGGCGGTGAGAGGTTCGTGGTCATCGGCTTCCTTGTCCGGAGCGCTACCGGGCCTGGGGAGGGGGCGCTTCCCCTTGGCGCGGAGCGCGCGCGGCGCCGCGCGGCGTTCGGCGCTGCGGCACGCGGAGGGGATCGCGACCAGAGGCACACAATCCTTGGGGGCTCATACGGAATCAGCTGCCAAGCCCCCTGCAACAGTGCAGACTTGTTGCAGCACGCGGCAGTGATGTTGAAAAGGTGCCGATGACCTGCGCAGTTGGTGGGCCAAGAACTTTTGGGGAGAACGCGATGGCGCGATGGGGACCGCTCGCCGTGCAGCGCAGGGCCGTCGGCTACACCCAGGAGCAACTGGCCAATCTGATGGACGTCGACCGAACGACGGTCCACCGCTGGGAGACGGGCACGGCGACACCGCAACCGTGGCAGATGCCGAAGCTCGCCGGATTGCTGAAGGTGTCAGCGACCGAGTTGCGCTCCCTGTTACCCGGACGCTCGGTTGCCGGCGGCCCGTCGGAGAGTGAATGCGACGGCGAACCGGAGGCGTCGCGCCAGCGCTGTGAAAGCGCGCAGATGGCGGAGCCTGTGGAGTCTCCGTTGGCGCAGGCGGGAGCTCTGGTCACCGACTGGTTGTCCGCCAACGCCCGGGTTGGCGGTGTCGCGACATCGCTGCCAGTAACAGAAACCGAGCTCGGCGCCACCGAGGGGATGCTCGACCTGTTCCGTCAACTCGACCACACACACGGAGCAAGGCAGTACCGGCGGCAGGTCAGTTCCTACATCGACAACGAACTCGAAGCCCTGCTACACCGTCCGGCCACGGACGAACCGGTCGCCCACCGACGCGCGAGGCTCACCGCCGGATTCTGCGAACTCGCCGGATACCAGGCGATCGACACTGGCGACCCCGACCGGGCCCAGGCCTACTACCAACGCGCCCTCACCCTGACGGCCGTGACCAACGACCAGGCGTACAGTGCCTACCTCGTGGCGGTGAACCTCGGGCACCTCGCCCTGCACTGCGGCGAGCCGGAGACAGCCCTGCGTTGGGCAGCCTCGGCACAGACCGCGGCCGGGACCGCCGTAAGCCCGGCGACCCGGGCAGCCATCACCGCCGTCGTCGCTCGCGCGAACGCCAGGATGCGCAGGGAGGCTGAGGCGACCGAGCTGATCATCCAGGCCGAGAAGCTGCTCGACACCGTCGACGAACAGGACGAGCCCGCCTGGATTCGCTACTTCAACCACGCCTACCTCGCGGACGAAGCCGCCCACTGCCTCCATGACCTCGGTCGTGCCCCGGCCGCGAGGAACCAACTCGTCGAGGCCCTCAACGGTGTGGGTGAGGACAGGGTCCGCAGGCGTGCTATCGACGCCGCCCTGCTCGCCGCCACCTGGTTGCGCACCGGGGACCTCGACCGGGCGTGCGCGGCCGGCCGGGACGCCGTAGCCTACGCCGCCAGGACCGGGTCGGGCAGGTGCATCGAACGGGTGGCCGGCGTCCTGGCGGACCTGACCGTCCATGCCGCCCACGCCCCGGCCCGGGAGTTGTGTGAGTTCGCCCGAGCAGTGCTGCCGGAAGCGTCGGGCATGGCCCTCACTCTGCGGGGCGGCTCATGATGCGGTGGTAGAAGTCGAGTTCGGCCCGCAGGGCTTTCTCTCGTGCGGCAGGCGACGACAGGTAGTGGTCGCCGTCGTCCAGTAGCAGGCTGGTGTGGTCATCGCCGAGGGCAGCCAGTTCCTGAGCGAACCGCATGGCGTCCTTGGCGGACGTGATCGTGTCGGCAGCCCCGTGGATCACCAGCACGGGGCAGCGGATCCGGTCCGGCGTGACCGCGCCGGCAGGCCCACGCAGCACCGCCGCATGGGAGCGCTGGAACGGCGGTACGGACAGCTCCCAGTGCGCCGGATCGATGATCGCCGAGGTGGCCGTCGCTCCGGCGAACGGTCCGGGACGACTCACCGCCTGCAGCGCCGTGTACCCGCCGGCACTCGCGCCGGTGATGAAGATCGCTCCGGTCAGCGCCACCCCGGTCGATCGCAGGTGCTCGGCCACCGCGGCGCAGTCCTCGACGTCGTATTCGCCCCAATGACCGTGCAGCACTTGGCGGAACGCGCGACCCCGGCCGGTGCTTCCCCGATGGAGGACCTCGGCGACGGCAAAGCCGTGGCTGACGAAGAACTGGGTCGTCCAGTCCAGCCGCAGAGGCACGTCGTCCGTCGGGCCGGGGTGTACGCGCACCACGAGCGGAACCGGTGCTGCCGCCCCCGGTGGCCGGTGCAGCAGGAAGCGAACGTCTCCGTCCGGGGTCGGCGTGGCCTGGACTTCCGGCGGGCTAGGCGTCCAGGACAGAGCCGGCATGGGCACCGTGCCCACGTGGAGGGCGGGGGCATCCGCTCCTGCCGTCAGGTCGAGCGACCACAGTTCCGGGGCAGACGACGGGGTGGCCCCGATCACGGCGAGCCGGTCGTCATCGACGGCGATGTAGGGCTTGACGGAAGTGAGGTTTGGGCCGAGCCGACGCCGGACACCTGCGGGATCGACAGCCACGAGTCCGGTGGAGAAACCGTCCAGGACAGTCAGCACGACAGTGCCATTGGGGGTGAAGCCGTACGACTGGTAACCCCCTTCCCACGGCGCCGGCGCGCAGTCCGCTTCGATCGATACGACGGCCTTCGTCGTGCCGTCCCGAAGCTGATACAGGTTCCACCAGCCCGTTCGGTCGGACATGAAGTACAACGAGCCGTCTGATCCCCACGAGGGCTGGACCACGGACTCCGAGAGGCCGCCCGCCACGACGCGCCCCGGCCCGAAGCGGCCGGAGCGGGAGTCGGCCAACAGGAGCCGGCAGCTGTCCCAGGGCATCTGGTCCCGGCTCCATTCCGAGTACGCCAGGGTGCCACTGAAGAGTCGAGGGCAGGCGAGAAAGCCGGAAGAGCGGAGCAGTACTTGAACGCTCCCCGAAGGGGACACCGCGACGATCTCGTCCGTCGCGTCATCGCCGCGAACCGCCAGGACAACACCATCCGGGCCGGAAGCGAGGTCCCCGAACTGCTCGGAGCCGTGGACGGGCACGACCCTGTCCGGTGCGCGATCGGGAGGCTGAAAGAAGAGAGAGCCGTCTTCGCCGACGAACCACACCCCGTCGTTCACCACGGTGAAGCTGCCGCCGCCGTAGGCATGGAGCTGACTTCCTACCGAGGCGTCGGACGGTGTCACCGCGACGGTCGCGCCGGAGCGGTCCGTACGCATCACGCGCCGGACGCCACCGTGGTCGGGGTCGGCCTGCAGCCACCACAGCGAGCCTGCCACAGCCTGGAGTTCATCGTAGGCGACGACCTTCCGCGCGACCCAAGCGGGCGAAAGCCCGCTGCTCTGAGACCTCATGGAAGGGATCCTGCCGAATTAGGCAGGTAAGCGCCACTGCCGCAGGCTGGTCCGTACTTGACGTCCGATCGCTCGGCCCTGATTCAGTGGGGCATAGATGTCTTCTGGGGGTTCCGGCGCTGCCGCCCAGTGTCCGCAGGCGGCAGCGGTGACCGACTGCTCACGGGCTCCGGGGTGGAGGAACGCCCACCTCGTGATGTTGCGCTCGTCGACCCAGGGGTACAGCTCGTGGGACGGATTGTTGTGCGCCACGACGTTCCAGGCGACATCCGAGATGTACACCGAGGCCCCTCTCCTGGCGTCGCCCGTCCGCTCGGGGTGCTGCCGCCGCTGGGGGGGCATCGGCGGATGCGCTTGATCGTGCGAGAATTCCCGCACTATGATCGTGCGAAAATAACCGCACGATGCGAAGGTGGTACCCATGGCACCGTCACGCGTGTACGAGCACCCCGAAGCCGACGAGATCGCCATCCCCCGCGTGCTGTTCGCGCTGAGCGAGCCGCTGCGGCTGTCGATGGTGCGGATGCTCGCCGAGCGCGGCGAGGTGGACAGCATCGAACTGGGGCCGGACCTGCCGCGCTCCACGCTCACCCACCACACCAGCCTCCTGCGCGAGACCGGGGTCGTCTTCGTCCGCGCCGAAGGGCGCAAGTGCATGATCCGGCTGCGCCGTGACGACCTGGACAGGCGGTTCCCCGGACTGGTCGACACGGTCCTCGCCGGGTACCGGGAAGCCCCTCCCGCGCGGGAGGACGCGTGATCCGCCGCCTGTGGCCACTGGTCGCGGCCGCGGTCGCGCTGGGCGTCGACGCCTACGTCCTCGCCGGAGTTCTGCCCTCGATCGCCGACTCGCTCGCCACCACCGTCGCGGCGGTCGGCCTGGGGGTCACGGCCTTCACGGCGGCGTACGCCCTGGCGGGGCCGCTGCTGTCCGGAACGCTGATCCGGGGGAGTACCGCCGGGGCGCTGCTGATCGCGCTGGGCGTGTTCAACCTCGGCAACCTCGTGACCGCGCTCTCTCCGGGCCTCGAAGTGTTCCTCGCCTCTCGGGTGGTGGCCGGAGCCGGCGCGGGCGTGCTCACCGCGGTGGCCACCGCGACCGCCGCCGCGATGGCCGCCGACGGCGAACGCGGCCGCGCCATGGCCATGGTGACCTTCGGCCTGTCCACCGGGACGGTCGCCGGAGTACCGATCGGAATGCTCATCGGCGACCGGCTGAACTGGCGGTGGACCATGGGCCTGGTCGTCGCCGTCGGCCTCCTCGGCATGGCCGCGCTGGCGGCCAGGGTGCGCACGATCCCGCCGCTGCCCGCGCCGTGCGGCCCCGCCTTCGCGGTGCTGCGTTCGTCGCGGTCACTCGTCGGGATCGCCGCCGCGTTCCTCCTCGGCGCGGCCAGCCTCGGGCTCTACACCTACCTGCTGCCGATGGCCGAGGCCCGCGGGCTCCGGGACTGGGGCTTCGCGCTGGTGTGGGCCTGGGGCATCGGTGGAGTCGCCGGCTCCGCCCTGGTCGGCAGGGCGTTGGACGCGTTCGGGCCCCGCGCGCTGCTCATCGCCCTGCCCGCCGTGCTGCTGGGAGCCTTCGCCGCGTTCTGGGCCTTCACCGCTCCGGCGGTGTGGCTCGCCGCGGCGGCCCTGTGGGGCGCGGCGGGATGGGCGAGCGTCCCCACGCTGCAACAGGCCCTCACCGGGGACCGGCCAGAGGAGGCGATGCCGATCGTCGCGTTCCAGATGGCCGCCATGTACCTCGGTTCCGCCGCCGGGGCCGCCGCGGGCAGCAGCCTGCTCGCCCACGGCGCCGATCCGCGCGAACTGCTGGCCTGGGCACTGCTGCCCGCGTCCCTGGCACTGCTGCTCACCGGATGGATCGGCACCGTCGCGTTGCGCGCCCGGGGTGGTGTGACCGACCCGGCGTGTGAGGCCACGGGCCCGTCGCAGCCGCCGAAGGGGCCGCTCCTCAGCCCGTAGGAGCCTGCTGCCCCGGTGCCTTCGGGTCCGGTGTCTCCGTGTCCGCGTCGTGCCCCCGTGGCGCCGCGTCCGCGCCCGGCCGTCCGGCATCGGTACGGTCGGGCGCGGGCGCGGAGTCCTACCGGCCCCTCCCTGCCACGGCCTGCTCCGCCCCGCCCGACTCCGTCCCGTCCGGCTCGGTCGGTGTCTCGGAGGCGATCGTGCCGTCCAGGCGGATGCCGCGGGTCGAGGCCCACATCACCAGGGCACTGCCGCACACCACGGCGCAGTCGGCGAGGTTGAAGACCGGCCAGTGCGGGAGCTGGATCCAGTCCACGACGAGGCCCTGCCCCGGGGAGGGGGCCCGGAACAGCCGGTCGACGAGGTTTCCGGCTGCCCCGGCGATGACCAGCCCGAAGGCGACCGCCCAGAAGCGGGTGCGGATCCGGGGCGACACCACCAGCAGGAGGACGATGACCGTCGCCTTCACCACGGTGAAGAACCAGGTGTTCCCCTCGCCGAAGGAGAACGCTCCACCCGAATTGAAGACCAGCGTGAACTTCAGAAGCCCGCCGAGCGTCTCGGTCGGATCGGACCCCGAGAAATCCGTCAGCGCCATCTGTTTGGTGAGGAAATCCGCGGCCAGCAGCGCGAGTGCCACGGTTGCCATGGTCCCCAGCCGTCGAGGTGTGTCAGCGGGAGAGGAAGCTCCTCGCGCAACCCATGGGCGCAGTAAGCGAGTCATGGCCGCATTGTAGGTGCCGATGACTCGCGCATGTGTGCTCCCGGGAACGGGTGCACGTCGTCAGAACGGACGCACACCGTCGGCACGGGTGCACACCCCGGCCGTTACCGGTCCGCGCCGCCCCGGACTCCTCCTCCGGGGCGGCGCAGGGGGTCAGAACCGCCAGGCGGCGTCGTCGGCGATCGCCAGGAGGGCGGCCTCGGCCAGGGCGGCGTCCGGGTGGTCGGTCCACTGCTGGAGGGTCACCGTACGGCCGTCGGCGCGCTGGAGGCGGACGTACTGGGAGGTGCGGTCGCTCTGCGGGTCGGTCAGCGTCATGGCCTCGCCGTGCGCGCCGGAGGGCAGGTCGACCAGGTGGCAGCTGCTGCGCGGGGCGGCCTCCTGCGGACTGGGCACCCCGGGGTGGGGGGTGACGACGGGCAGGGCGATGGCGGCGCAGAACGGCACCTTCGGCGCGTCGGCGGTGCGGTCGGCGCCGCCGACGAAGTCCACCGGGCCGGCCGGGGACTGCCAGGCGACCCGGAAGCTGCGGCCCGGGATGTCGCCGGCGCGCACGGTCGTGGGCCCGGCCGGGAGCAGGCCGGCCAGGGTGGTCGCCAGGTGCTCGCTGGTCCAGTCGGTGGCGCCGCCGCTGCCGGGGCCGAAGGAGTCCGGGCGCAGCGGTTCGGCGCTCGCGCCCGCCGCACCGGTGAGCGCGAGCGGGCCGGCCAGCGGGTCTGCGGCTGCCACCGGGGTGTCCGTGGCGGGTGCGTCGGTGGTGGGCACGGTGGCCACCAGGGCGGCCAGGGCGGCGGTGGCGGCCGTCGCGGCGCCGACGCGGACGGCCAGACGGGTGCCGTGGCGGCGGCGACCGGCCGCGACCGCCGCGTCCACCGTGCCGGTGCGCAGCGGGGGTTCGGTGCCGAGCCCGGTGGCGAGGAGGGTGCGCAGGTCGTCCTGCGGGTCGAGGGCGTGGTCGTGGGTCACAGCAGTTCCTTCAGGGCAGTGGGGTGGGCGGCGAGTTCGTCGAACGGGTCGGTGTCGCCGAGCAGGGCGCGCAGTTTGGTGAGCGCGCGGGAGGTGTGGCTCTTGACGGTCCCGGCGGTGCAGCCGAGGGCCTTGGCGGTGTCCGCGATGTCCAGGTCGGCCCAGAACCGCAGGACCACCACCGCCCGCTGACGCGCCGGCAGGGCGGCGAGCGCGGTACGGACCTGGAGGCCGAGCGAGGGGTCGGTGCCCGGGCCGGGCCGGTCGGGCAGCACGGGTGTCGGGTCCTCCCGCCGCCAGCGCCGCCGGGTGTGGTCGATGCAGGTGCGGGTCAGTACGCGGTGGGCGTAGGCCTCCAGGTTGGCGATCCGGTGCCGTCTTCCCCAGGCCGCGTACAGCTTGGTCAATGCGGTCTGCGTGATGTCCTCGGCGTGGTGCCAGTCGCCGCACATCAGGTACGCGGTCCGCCGCAGGTGCGGCAACCGGTCCTCGGCGAAGCCGCGGAACTCCTCCAGGTCTGCGCTACGCACAGGGCGTGCCTCCGTTCGTCTCTGCCCACTCGACGGAGCGCACCCGGTGCCGGGATGTCACGGGTGGCGAAAAAAGTTCGAGGGCCGGACGGGGCGGGAGGCGCCGCCGGTCGTGGAGGGTGGGAAGGCCCATTGGATTTCTGATCATCGGATGACATCCTCCGTTGCCCTTCGCTCCGTCGATTCCTTGACAGAACCGGTGAGCGGCCCAGGGATTCATGGTGCCGCCCGATCGAGAGGACACTCGTGCGAGCAACCCACAGGAACGATGTCCGTGGGCGAGGCCCATGGACGGCCCGGCGGTGGCCGGCCGCCGTACTGGGCGCGGCGCTGGTCGCCTCCCTGGCCGCCCCCGCCGGCTGGGCCGCTGCCGACCCCGCCCCCACCCCGGCACCCGACGCGGCGACTGACGGGCCCGCGCCGGGTCGCCCGGTCCAGGTCACCCTGGTCACCGGCGACACGGTCTCCGCCCGGGTCGACACCGACGGCGCCGTGGCACTGGTCGGCGTGCGGCCCGGCCCGGGGCGCGAGGACGTGACCTTCGTCCGGCGCTCCGGCGCACCCGGCTCACTGAACCTCGTCCCCTCGGACGCGGCCGGACCGCTGGACTCCGGACGGCTGGACCCCCGGCTGTTCGACGTCGCCGGGCTGATCGCCCAGGGCTACGACGACGCGCACACCACCGACCTGCCGCTGATCCTGGGCTCGGAGCACGCCGGCGCCCCGGGCCTGGCACCGGGATTGGCTCCGGCCTTCGCCGCGGCCGCGCCGCCCGCCGGCGCCACCTCCGTCCGGGCGCTGGAGAGCGTGCACGGCGCGGCCCTGCGCGCCCCGAAGGCGCGGGCGGGCGAGCTGTGGCAGCTGGTCGCGCGCCCGGACGCCGGGCTCGCCGCAGGATCGGCGGGCGGCGTGGACAAGGTGTGGTTGGACGGCAAGGTCACCGCGGCGCTCGACCGCTCGACCGCCCAGATCGGCGCCCCGCAGGCCTGGAAGTCCGGCTGGACCGGCAAGGGCGTCAAGGTCGCGGTGCTCGACAGCGGCATCGACCGGGGCCACCCCGACGTGGCCGGCTCCCTCGGCGAGACCTCCGACTTCACCGCGCCCGCCGACTCCACCGCGCCCGCCGACTCCACCGCGCCCGCCGACTCCACCGCACCCGCCGGAGCGCCGGTGACCGCCGACCCGGACGGGCACGGCACCCATGTCGCCTCGATCGTCGCCGGCACCGGGGCCGCCTCCGACGGCCGGTTCAAGGGCGTCGCCCCCGACGCCGAACTACTGGTCGGCAGGGTGCTGGACGACGAGGGCAACGGCCAGGAGTCCTGGGTGCTCCAGGGCATGGAATGGGCCGCGGCCCGCGCACCGATCGTCAACCTGAGCCTCACCGGCCCCCCGACCGACGGCACCGACCCGATGGCCCAGGCCGTCGACACGCTCTCCGCCCGCTACGGCACCCTGTTCGTCGCCGCCGCCGGAAACAGCGGCCGCCCCGGCACCGTCGGCACCCCCGGATCGGCCGACGCCGCCCTGACGGTGGGCTCCGTCGACCGGGACGGCGCGCTCGCCCCGACCTCCAGCCGGGGCCCGCGCGTCGGCGACCGGGCCGTCAAACCGGACCTCACCGCGCCCGGCGTCGCCATCGTCGCCGCCCGGGCCTCCGGAACCGACGGTCAGGAGCCGGTCGGTGACCGGTACACGGCCATCTCCGGCACCTCCATGGCGGCCCCGCACGTGGCCGGCGCCGCCGCCCTGCTCGCCCAGCAGCACCCGCGGTGGAAGGGCCCCCAGCTCAAGGCCGCGCTCACCTCCTCCGCGACGCCGGCCGCAGAGCAGGGCGCGTACGAGCAGGGCGCCGGACGCGTCGACCTCGCCCGGGCCACCACCCAGCAGGTGTACGCCACCGCCGAGGGCACCGGCATCCGCCTGGAGGGCCCACCCGGAGGCGATCCGCTCACCCGTACCGTCGAGTACCACAACGACGGCGAGGCCCCCGTCACGCTGGACCTGACCGCCGAGAGCACCGCGGCACCCGGCGCGGCACCTGGCGCGTTCACCGTCGCCCCCGCCCGCCTGACCGCGCCCGCGGGCGCCGCGGCGTCGGCCACCGTGACCGTCGACCCGGCCCGCGTCCCCTCGGGGGCGTCACTGACCGCACGGGTGCGCGCCACCGGCCCCGGCGGGGCCGCCCTCACCACCGCCTACGCGCTCACCCGCGAGGCCGTGCGCCACGACGTCACCGTGACGGCCGTCGACCGCAACGGGGCGCCGCTCGGGCCGGGCAGCTGGAACACCCGGTCGACGATCCGACTCGTCGACGTGGACACCCACGAGGCCCACCAACTGGAGTTCACCGGCGGCACCGCCACCGCACACGTCCCCGAGGGCCGCTACAACCTCGGCGGAGAACTGGTCACCCCCGCCTCGGGCACCGCGCCCCGCACCGCGACCCTGTTCCTGCAACCCGAACTGGACCTGCGCGCCGACACCCGGCTCGCCGTCGACGCCCGCGCGGGCCGGCAGCTGACCGTCACCGTCCCCGGCCGCGCCACCACCGGCTGGTCACTCGCCGCGGGCTACTGCTACCGCCCCACCGGGAGCGCCGACAACAGCGACTGCACGGACTCCCTCGCCTCCCTGACCCGCCCCGGCAACCTGTACGTCGTCCCCGGCGCCCGGTCCACCGCCGGCCGGCTCGACTTCGTCACCCAGAGCATCCAGGAGGGCCCGGCCACGCACAACGGCCGACTGCCCGACCGCTACGACCTGCTGGTGCGCACCACCGGCGGACTGCCCGAGCCGGCCCTGACCGTCGAGCCCGGCGAACTCGCCACGCTCAACACCCGCTACTTCGCCCAAGGGCCGGGAACGGCGGGCGACTTCAGCAGCTTCGCGTCCGCCGGCGGCCTCGGCCTCTTCAGCATCGGCCAGCCCACCTTCGCGCTGCCGGCCACCCGCACCGAGTACTTCACCGTGAAGGACCAGTACCGCGAGACGACCTTCGGCCAGAGCGCCGGCCCCGGAGGCGAGATGATCCCCGGCGCCACCAGCCAAGCCGGCACGGTTCGCTGCGCCGCGGGCGCGACCTGCGCGGAACGCTGGAACGCCGCCGTCATCGGCCCGGGCCTGGCCCCGGGCAAAACCGGTGCCACCCTGGCCCGCACCAGCGACGGCTACCTCACCGTGGCCCCGCAGCTGTTCAGCGACGCCTCCGCCGGCCACTTCGGCTCCCCGTGGCCGCTGCGACTGGAGGACACCGTCCACCTCGAACTGGAACGCGACGGGCAGCGCGCCGGCGGCAGCGACCGCGAACAGGCCCGCTTCGCCGTGCCGGCCGGCGACGCCGCCTACCGGCTGAGGGCCAAGGCCGTGCGCTCCGAACCCTGGGCGATTCTGTCCGGCACCGTCGAGGCGGCCTGGACCTTCCGCTCCGCCGCCGTCGCCCCCGGCCCCGACGGCCACACCCGCAGCACGGCACTGCCGGTCGACACCGTCCGCTTCACCGCCCCCGTCGACCCGGACAACCGGGTGCCGAGCCGGCAGCACACCCTGCTCGCCGCCGCAGAACGCCAGAGCGGCGCTCCGGCCTCGGCCACCGCGCACCTGAGCGTGCGGGTCTCCTTCGACGACGGCGCCACCTGGCACGACGCCCCGGTAGCCCCCGCCGACGGCGGCTACCGCGTCACCGTCGACCCGCCGCCGGGCGCCGCCGGCTTCGTCTCCCTCAAGGCCGCCGCCCACGCCGCCGACGGCGCCACCGTCGAGCAGACCGTGCTGCGCGCCTACCGCCTGGCCCCCTGACGGCCCGCCGGTGGCCCGCGAGCGACGGCGCCGTCGCCGTGCTGTGCCGTCTTGAGCAGCCCGCCCGCGTGGCTGCCCGCGTGCGATGGGCTGCCCCAGCTGCCGGCGATGCGGCGGTCAGGTGCTGCTCGGGCTGCGCCGAGCGCTCGGGGGTGTCGTGGTCCACCTCAGTTCGGGTACGCCCCCAGCGGCGGGCGCCACAGAGTAGACGACCAGGACATCGCCGGCGGGCACCATGACGGACGTGTGGCCCTGATAGGTCAGCGCTCGACCGATCAGGCGCTCACCCTGGATGACGAGTTCGGTGTCCGTTGCGGGCGTGGCCGTGACGTCCTGCAGCACGTTCTCCATGAGTCGTGGCATGCGCAGTCCGTTGTGATCACCCATCGCCCGCAGGCACTGGGCGACGAATCGGGCGACAGACGCCTCATGGTGCATACGCGGTGGTGGTGCGTCCTTCCCGGGAGCGGGTCGGATGGTCTCCACCGAGGCCATCGGAAGGGAAGACCTGGTGTACGCGATCTCGACCATCATCGGAGTTCCGTCGGTGGCTCCCCTGTCGATGTTCCACATCCAGGTTTCGTCAGCCGATGCGAGATCGGCGACCGGCCTTCCGAGGCCTTTGAGGACTTCCCCCGGAAGGGGCTTCCCTCCGTCGCCATCGTGACTGTTTCCACTCGTGAAGAACAAGTTCAAACCCATCGAAGTAGGCAGGGGCGGTGCGGCAC